>JBAQZZ010000161.1:0-22229 GCA_049791475.1 Flavobacteriaceae bacterium
TCAACAGAAAATTGTATCGAGAACAGGTTTTGAAATGAAAAATTTTATTCTCGATACTAATTTCACTCATAAAAATGAGTAAAATTCACTCGAATTGACAAATTTTACTCAAAATGCACAACGGGTAACGAGAGTTTAAAACATAAAAAAAGGATAGAGATTTGGGCTTCTATCCTTTTTCCGTTTTTGTTAGACTTGGGGAAGACTAACAACATAAGTAGGTTTCTGATACAAACTTAAAACATAAAAACAAGTCGTGCAAGAAAAAATGCATTTAATCGATAATTAATTACACTTTATCGATTATTTCATTATTAAAGCGTTGGTTCACAAGAAATTAATAATTTCTCAAAAAATTAAAAAAATCACATTTTAAACTTTTGTTATATTTAACAGTCTAACTTGTAAACTAGTTTTTTTGACAGACGAAGCACAATTATTAGAGCAATTAAAATCTGACACTCATAAAGAACAAGCCTTTAGAGTCTTAATAACGCTTTATAAGGAACGTTTATATTGGCACATACGTAATATTGTTAAATCTCACGATGATACTGACGATGTGCTTCAAAACACATTTATAAAGGTTTATAAAAATATTCATAAATTTAAAGGCGATAGTAAACTCTATTCTTGGATGTATCGAATAGCAACAAATGAATCTTTAACCTTTTTAACCAAAAAAGCAAAACGATTGCAAACTACAAATGAAGAGGTTCAGCAATTGGCTATAAATAATTTAACATCTGATGTATATTTTGAAGGAGACGCCATTCAACTTAAACTTCAAAAAGCTATTAGCACATTACCCGAAAAGCAACAACTCGTATTTAATATGAAATATTTTGAAGATATAAAGTATAAAAATATGGCAGAAATTTTAAAGACAAGTGAAGGTGCTTTAAAAGCATCATACCATATAGCAGTAAAAAAAATTGAAGCTTATTTAACTAATAATTAAACCTTTAATAAAAAATTAAGTCTTAATACTAAGATGAATAAAAATAATTTACATAACATCAAAAAAACAGGATTTAAAGATCCGGAAGATTATTTTAATAATCTTGAGGATACTATTTTAAGTCATGTTAAACTTGAAGAGCTAGCTATTAATTCTGGTTTTAAAACTCCTGAAAATTATTTTGAAACTCTTGAAAACAAAATCATTGATAAAGTTTCTGAAAAAGAAACCTCAAAAGTTATTTCATTATTCAGCAAAAGAAACTTGGTTTATGCATCAGGTATAGCTGCGGCAATTTTATTATTATTCAATCTTTCAATCTTTCAAAAAGAATCAAACTGGAGTACATTAGACATTGAAACTGTTGAAAATTATATTATTGATGAACAGATGAGTTCTTATGAAATTGCATCTTTACTATCTGATGAACAGCTAATTGAAGAAAACTTTATTAATCATGATTTTAATGATGAAAATATTGAAGCTTATTTGCTTGATAACTTAGATGTTAATGATTTAATTATTGAATAAAATTTAAAACTATGAAAACATACATACTTAACATACTATTAATTCTATTTTGTTTTAATGCTTTTTCACAAACAAGACACGATAAAATAAAAGCGCTTAAAGTATCTTTTATTACAGAAAAGTTAGACTTAACATCAAAAGAAGCTCAACAATTTTGGCCAATTTATAATGCATACGAAGAAAAAACCTCGCAAATTAGACATAATGAATTAAGAAATATTCGTAGAGATGTTAAAGACAATTTAAGCACACTTTCTGATGCAGAAGCAAAAGATCTTTTAGACAAATTAGTAGCCGCAGAGAGCAAATTACACACTGAAGATGTCAATCTTATTTCTAAGTTAAGACCTATTATTCCAGCAAAAAAAATAATTCTATTAAAGGCTGCCGAAGAAGATTTTAAAAGAAAACTGATTGATGAATTTAAAAAAGGACGACGAAATCGTGGAGAATAAAAGTTAACAGAAAAGAGAAGCTAAAGCTTCTCTTTTCTGTTAGTAAACTCTTATTTAATAATCTATTCTTTAATTATTTTTTCGACAATATTAGTACCGTTTTCTAAATAAATATTCAATAAATAAATACCTTTTGAAAGCTGTCTGATATTTAAATTAGCATCGGTTGTAGATATCATCTTTTGCCCTAAAACACTAAACACATCAATATTTTTGATATTTTCTGAAGATTTAACGGTAACAAAATCTGTAGCAGGATTAGGATAAATTTTTAAACTAATATTAATTTTATTCTCAATATCATCTATACTCAACAAATTATTATAATTATATGTTGTTCTATAATTAGATCCTGTTGTACTAGTAAGTACTTTGTTTACAAAAGGAAAATCTTCAAACAAGTATTCTACATCACCAAAATCTGCAAACGGATTTGCAAAACTACTCATCAAAGCACCAGTATCATAAGTATAAGTAGTAGTTTCTGAACCACCACCTATAGTATAATTTTCTGTTTCAGACGTTCTATTACCATTACCATCAAGCACATAAACTATGTTAGAATCTTCTTCCCAAGCACTACCATTCCAATCTTGATAAGATATCATACTTATTTTATCATTAACATCATAAGAAAACACACTTTTTGAATTTGCTACCCATGCAGAACCATCCCATTCGTCATCAGTAATTTCATCTATGGTTCCGTTACCATTATAGGTTATAATGGTGTTAAATGTATTTTCCCAAGAAGTTCCATTATATTCCTCAGCAATTCCACCAGTAAGAAGTGATCCCGTATAGGTTAAGTTAGCTCTAAATTCTGCAACCCATCCAGATTGCCAATCATAGTCTTCGATTTTAATGATATCGCCAGTAGTCATATCATAAGTGTATACTGTTCTATCAGAATTTTCAAATTGCGTACCATTATAAAATTGATAAACTTCTTCAATAGCTTTATTATTGGTATTATATGTAAATGTAGTTTTATCAGATTCAGTCCAAGCAGTTCCATCCCAGAAAAATTGAGCTTCCGTTTTTAAATTATTCCCTTCATATTCATAATTATAACCTGTACTATTTTCCCATTCAGAACCATTAAATGTTTCATCTACAGAAGATAGTAATTGTGATTGACTGTAACTATATACAGTAAAAAGTAATAAAAATAATAATGTAATTTTTTTCATAAGATTTGTTTTTTCGTTGGATAATTAACTAAGAGAATAAATATATATAAAAAATTAACACCAAATTATTTTAATAGATGAGTTAACAAAAAGTTCGTTTAACTCTCTTTTTATTCCTTAAACGATAATTTTGAAATTCTACCTTTTCCAGCTGCATAAGCAACACTATCATTTAAAAACCGAATGGTGTAAAAACCCTCATCACTTAAATGCTTCCAAGATTCTCCAGAATCGCTACTATAATCAATGCCTTTAAAACCAGTGGCAACAAGTTCTTTACCTAATCTATTTGGTATATATTGCACACAACTTCTGTAACCTGGATTTTGGTTTTCTGCCACTAATTGCCATGTTTTGCCACCATCATTAGTTTTAATTTTATTGGCTGCGTTTGCATCTGGATTGGTATAATCGCCGCCAATAGCGTATCCATTTAATGCATCATAAAAAGCGATAGAATAAATACCTTCGGTTTCTTTGTCTTTAACTATTGGTGTATCAAAAATATCCCAAGTTTTACCTTTATCTGGTGAATAATAAACACGACCCGCTGTTGTAGCAATCCAAGTTTTATGGCCAACTATAGCAATATTAGTATCGCTTGCAGCAAATGCACCTTCGTTTTCTGTTCCTTTTGGCAAGTCATCACATCTTAACTTTGTCCACGTATTTCCTCCATCACGAGTAATAATAACACTTAAACAACCATCTGTTGAATCGCCTATGGCAATACCTTCTTCATCATTCCAAAAATCCATGGAATCATAAAAAACACCAATCCCCTCTTCTTTATAAACGACTTCCATTTTTCCATCACTTCCTGTTTTGTATAGTAATGCTGGGGTATCAATACTTAGCATGAAAAAATCTTCACTTGTATGAGCTACTGCTCTAAAATGCAGATTTAAGCTATCGTATTTTTGAATTGATTTTTGCCATAACCCTGTCATAGAATTATGCAAACCAAATACACCATTGTTAGCAGCAAATGCTAAACTTTTATCGTTAAGAATTTCAATAGCTCTAATGCTCAGTAAAGAATCTTCCAAAAGCGTTTCGATTTTAACTTTAGTAATAGGTCTTGGTTTAAACACTTCCTTTTTTCCACAAGAAAACAAAAAAATAACAGACAAAATTATTACGCTAAACTGTTTCATAAATTTCAAATTTCTATAAAAATAGAAAAAGCTAAACTAATAAACTTATTAACCCTTAAACAAATACACATTTAAAACGTAACTTTGCACCCTTATTTAAACAACATGCGATTACATAGAAACTTATGCTTTGCCGTTATTGATGGTTTAACCTTAATTTTTAATGAAGGAAAGTATGCCGACAAGGTTATTCAACAACTTTTAAAACGTGATAAACGTTGGGGAGCACGCGACCGCGGTTTTGTTGCCGAAACCACTTATGATATGGTGCGCTGGAAACGTTTATATGCTGAAATTGCAGAAGTAAAAGAACCTTTTGATCGTGATAATCTATGGCGAATGTTCGCCGTTTGGGCAACCTTAAAAGGCATAAAATTACCCGATTGGAAATATTTTGAAGGCACACCTTTACGTAAAATAAAAGGGCGTTTTGATGAACTTTCAAAGATTAGAAAATTCAAAGAATCTATTCCAGATTGGATGGACGAAATAGGCATTAAAGAACTGGGAAAAGACATTTGGAGCAAAGAAATTGCAGCGCTCAACGAACAAGCTGATGTTATTTTAAGAGTAAACAGCCTTAAAACAACTAAAGAAAAACTTCAAACTGAATTATTCGATTTAGATATTGAAACCGAATTTTTAGATAATCACCCAAGTGCGTTAAAACTAAAGGAGCGTGCCAATGTATTTTCAACCGAAGCGTTTAAAAACGGGCACTTTGAAGTACAAGATGCATCATCGCAATTAGTAGCAGAATTTTTAAATGTAGAACCTGGTATGCGGGTAGTAGATGCTTGTGCTGGTGCAGGTGGAAAAACGCTGCATTTAGCATCATTAATGGAGAATAAAGGTCAAATTATTGCAATGGATATTTACGGCAATAAATTGAATGAACTTAAAAGACGTGCCAAACGAAACGGTGCGCATAATATTGAAAATCGTACCATAGAATCTACTAAAGCGATTAAAAAACTTTATGATAAAGCAGACCGCGTTTTAATTGATGCGCCATGCTCTGGATTAGGTGTTTTAAGAAGAAACCCTGACGCAAAATGGAAATTACAACCAGATTTTATTGAAAAAATAAAAGAAACTCAGCAAGACATTTTACAACAATATTCGAGAATGGTTAAAGTTGGCGGGCAAATGGTTTATGCAACCTGTTCGGTTTTACCTTCTGAAAACCAAAAGCAAGTAGATACGTTTTTAAAATCTGAAGCTGGTGAAAATTTCACTTTAATTAAAGACAAAAAAGTTTTGGCTCACAAATCTGGATTTGACGGATTTTATATGGCGTTGTTAGAGCGTAAAGCTTAAAAGAAACTATTTTGTCATTCTTCAAAATAAAGATGTACGACTTCGCCATTCTTAGCATTCTTTACAGGATCGAAGTGGGTAATTAAAAATTCAGGAAGAATCAGTTTAAGTAAGTCTAGATAATTGTCCAAGGTTCTTTTTTTAACAAAAATCGGAATCTTATTTCAATTCACACACAACTTTTGAGAATGATCCGTTTTTAAATTGAGACTCCTCCTTTCGCAGAAATGTATTACCATTTAATAATAGCGCTTGCCCAAGTAAAACCGCTTCCAAATGCTGCTAACACAACATTATCACCTGTTTTTATTTTATTTTGTTCCCAAGCTTCTGTTAAAGCTATAATTACAGAAGCAGCAGTGGTATTGCCATATTCCATAATATTATTAAAAACTTGATCGTCACTCAATCCAAACTTCTTTTGAATAAATTGTGCAATTCGTAAGTTAGCCTGATGCGGAATAAGCATATCAATATCTTCTTTTTTCAAACTGTTTTTTATCAACCCTTCCATAATGACTTCACTAAAGCGTACTACAGCATTTTTAAACACAAATTGCCCATCCATGTAAGGAAAATAAGAAGCATCTTCTTCACCGCCTTCCATAATTTCGGGAATCCAATGTCTTATACTTGGAGATTCAACAATAAGCTTATCGGCATACTTGCCTTCGCTATGCAAATGTGTTGATAAAATACCTTTAGTAGTATCTTCCTCTCTTGAAAGCACACATGCTCCTGCTCCATCTCCAAAAATAACCGTTACATCGCGGCCTCTAGTTGTTTTATCCAATCCATTTGAATGATATTCAGCCCCAACTACCAAAATATTTTTGTACATGCCTGTTTTAATAAATTGATCGGCAACAGATATAGCATAAATAAAACCTGAACATTGGTTTCTAATATCAATAGCACCAATAGTTTCCATTTCTAAAATATCTTGAATTTGAACACCACAACCTGGAAAATAATAATCTGGTGTCATGGTTGCAAACACTATAAAATCAATATCATCTTTAGTTAAACCAGCACGTTCAATAGCCATTTTAGAGGCTTTAGCACCCATAACTGCTGATGTGTCATCAGTTCCTTTTTTTATCCATCGTCGTTTTTTGATACCAGTTCTCTCCTGAATCCAAGCATCATTAGTATCCATCATTTTAGATAAATCATCATTAGTCACGACATTATCAGGCACATATTTACCTAAACCTATTATTTTTGAATTGTACATAGTCTTATTTAGTTAGATAAAGCAAAATACAACATTAAATCTTCTAAATCCAATATAATAAATTTCAAATCTTTAATGCCAGTTTGTCACCTAACAGCAATTGGCATTTTTGTTGCCTATTATTGATTTGTAAATAAACAATAACAAAACATTATATATCATGACAAAAGGAAACATTAATGTATCGGTAGAAAACATCTTCCCACTCATTAAAAAATTCTTGTATAGCGATCACGAAATTTTTTTACGTGAGTTAATTAGTAACGCCACCGATGCGACATTAAAATTAAAACATTTAACTAATGTTGGTGATGCCAAAGTTGAATACGGCAATCCGCAAATAGAAGTTAAAATTGATAAAAAAGGTAAAAAACTTCATATTATAGATCAAGGTTTAGGTATGACAGCTGAAGAAGTTGAAAAATACATTAACCAAGTTGCTTTTTCTGGTGCTGAAGAATTTTTAGATAAGTATAAAGATTCAGCAAAAGACTCTGGAATTATTGGTCACTTTGGTTTAGGTTTCTATTCAGCATTCATGGTTGCTGAAAAAGTTGAGATAATCACTAAATCTTACAAAGATGAACCTGCTGCACATTGGATGTGTGATGGCTCTCCAGAATTTACTTTAGAAGCTTCAGATAAAACAGAAAGAGGTTCAGAAATCATTCTTCATATTGCTGATGATTCTACAGAATTTTTAGAAGAAGCTCGTATTCGTGAGTTATTAATGAAGTACAATAAGTTTATGCCTATTCCAATTAAATTTGGAACTAAAGAAATAAACGACCCAGAATTTACACCTAAAACAACAAAAGATAAAGACGGTAAAGAAACTACCGAACCACATAAAAAAATTACGGTTGATAATATAATCAACAACCCAAATCCTGCTTGGACAAAGCAACCTGCCGATTTGAAAGATGAAGATTACGGTAGCTTTTACAAAGAATTATACCCAATGCAATTTGAAGAGCCCTTATTCAACATTCATTTAAATGTTGATTATCCGTTTAACTTAACAGGGATTTTATATTTCCCAAAAATGGGACAGGATTTAAATATTCAGAAAGATAAAATTCAACTTTATCAAAATCAAGTTTATGTAACTGATAATGTGGAAGGTATTGTTCCAGAATTTTTAACGATGCTTCGTGGAGTTATTGATTCACCAGATATTCCACTAAACGTATCACGTTCGTATTTACAAGCTGATGGTGCAGTTAAAAAGATTTCGTCTTACATTACAAGAAAAGTTGCTGATAAATTAAAATCATTATTTAATAACAGTCGTGAAGATTTTGAAGCAAAATGGAACGATATTAAAATCGTTATTGAATACGGAATGCTTTCAGAAGAAAAATTCTTTGAAAAAGCAGATGCGTTTGCGTTATACCCAACTGTAGATGGCAAATACTTTACTTACGAGGAATTATTCAACAAAATTAAAGCAAACCAAACCGATAAAGATGGCAAGTTAATAGTGCTTTATACTTCAGACAAAGATGCACAACACAGTTACATCGAATCTGCAAAAACTAAAGGTTACGAAGTGTTGTTGTTAGATTCTCCAATAGTGTCGCATTTAATTCAGAAGTTAGAAAGCACGAAAGAAAACGTAACGTTTGCTCGTGTTGATGGTGACCATGTTAATAATTTAATTAAGAAAGATGAAACTACAATTTCTAAATTAGATGAAGACCAAACTAAAGCTCTTGATGAATTGTTAAAAGAAGTGATTCCTTCAGAAAAATTCATGGTACAATTAGAAGCTATGGATAGTCATGAATCGCCATTCACTATAACGCAGCCAGAATTTATGCGTCGCATGAAAGAAATGCAGCAAACCGGTGGCGGTGGCGGTATGAATATGTTTGGTAGTATGCCAGAAATGTTCAACCTTGTAGTAAACACAAATTCTGAATTGGTTGGTGAAATTTTAAACACCAAAACCAAAAAGAAACAAGAGCGTTTAATAACGCAAAGTTTAGATTTAGCAAGACTTTCACAAGGCTTGTTAAAAGGTGAAGAATTAACAAACTTCATCAAGCGTAGCTACGAGATGATAAAATAATAACGTCATTGTGAGGAGTAAGCGACGAAGCAATCTCTTAAATAGAAATATTACTTCACTTTGTTCGCAATGACCTATACTAATCAAAACCACTTTGTGCAAACAAGGTGGTTTTTTATTACTATTATTTTGAAAATCGGAAATCTGCTTTATTTAACACCAAACTTAAATAATAAACATGTTAGCTTTTCTATATTTGTAACCTTAAACAATGTAATAAAACAAGCTTTTTCAAAAATAAATAAATACAAACACATGAAATATTTAAAATTTATACTAGTGCTTATTTTAGTAACCTCATGTTCTAAAGATGAGGATATTAGAGATTATACTACCGAAAATGAACAAGAAATTCAAGATTATATTGCCAACAATAATTTGGTTGTGCAAAAAAGTACTTCAGGCTTAAATTATATTATAGACAATCCTGGAACAGGTATTAATCCAACAGCGACAGACAGAATTAAAGTGGTGTACAAAGGCTATTTTACTGACGGAACTATTTTTGATAAAAGTACAGAAGAAGGTGTTTCGATTAATTTTTTAGGAAGTTTAATTAGTGGTTTCGCGGAAGGTCTTACTTATTTTAAGGAAGGTGGAAGTGGAAAATTAATTATGCCGTCTCGTTTGGCTTATGGAAATAACGGAAATGGAAATATTCCTGCTGGTTCTGTTATCATTTTTGATATAGAACTTATTTATGTGAATTATAAAACAGAAAATGAACAAGAAATTCAAGCATATTTATTAGCTAACGATATTACAGCCCAAAAATCTGAATCTGGATTATATTATGCCATTGATGAATTAGGTGAAGGGCTACAACCTACTCTAGCTGATAATGTAACCGTAACTTATAAAGGTTATTTAACAGGCGGAGAAGTTTTTGATGACAGCGTAACCAGTGTGAATTTTGACTTAGACGGTTTAATACCAGGATTTGCAGAAGGTATTACTTATTTCAAAGAAGGTGGTTTTGGAAAATTATTCATTCCTGCACATTTAGCTTATGGAAATACTGGTGTATCTATAATACCTGGTGGTGATGTAATTATTTTTGATATAAAACTTATATCTGTAAACTAGTTTATATTGTGACGTCCTGAAATAGTGTCACACCTAACATTATAAAAATGGATACAAATCACAAAAAGCATTGGCAGCAATTAAAAAATCCAATTATGAAAAGAACATTGAGTATTATAATATTATCTCTTGTAATTGTTTCTAGCTTATTTTTTAGTTGTCAGTCCAATCCAAATAAAACTGAATTGACCGAAAAGGTTATTGAAGAAGTAAAAACGCTAAATCCAGAAGAAAAAGAATTAAAAGCCCTTGTAGAAAAGCTATTGTTTGCTGTAGGTAATTCTGATTGGCAGGCTTTGGATTCCATAGTTTCAAACAAGGCAAACTTGGCAAGTGCAATAGTTCGAGATGGAGTCTCGAAAAATTCCGTCATCACAATTGGCGAATATTTTGAATCACAAAAAAAACGAGAACGGAAACCCTTTTATGAACCCGTGAATGAATATAAAATCCTTATAAATAAGGGCCAAATTGCTTTTGTTTGGGCTGATGCTACGCTACATAAATATGGTGTTCCACGTACAAATAACATCGACAATTTCACCTTAATCAAGGAAGATGGTGAATGGAAATTTATTAACATCTCATTCACAAATACACGCTTATCAGAAGAACTGCAAAAATTTGATCTAGAGATTTTTGCCAAGAGTTATGCACAAGTATGGTGCAGCCAAAGACCCAATTTTGTCTCATACTTTTTCGCTGAAGATGGCGTTCTACAGATAAATGATGGTATACCAGCAGAAGGTACAGAAGCGATAACAAAGGTTGCTAAAAGTTTTATGGAGGCTTTTCCTGATATGGTTGTTTCAATGGACAGTCTGACTACCAACAAAGACAAAACAAAATTTCATTGGACACTTACTGGAACTAATAATGGACCAGATGGAAATGGGAACAAAGTAAGCATTAACGGATTTGAAGAATGGACTATAAATGAGGAAGGGTTAATCCAAGAATCAAAAGGCTATTTTGACAATAAAGAATACGAGAGACAACTTAAATATGGCAGAGACAAAAAATAACTGCTGCCAACAAAGACGTGTATAACTAATTACTTGGCTTGTTGCGTACTCGGAAAATCCTGCGGATTTTCCTCTGGTTTGTTTTCTTTTAGTATTTTAGACCTAGCCAACGCAACTAGCCATACACAACACGTTCTAGTTAATGCAAGAAACAACCGAACTCACAAGAAAAATAAGACGAAAACTTTTTAGTTTTCGTCTTCAGGCTTGATAAATTCTGACTGATATTTTTCTAAAAACTTCTTCTGCCTTGCAATCATTTGTTGGGTAATTTTATCAATATCCATATAATCCTTGCCAAAATCACTTCCAAAAAAATCATCATTAAAGTAATGTTTACTAAAAAGTGAGTCTTTAGAAAAAACATCGTCAAATCCATTATTTTCAAAATCCGAAAAATTTGTGAAGAATCTTGATTTAAAAGAATGCAACAAACTGTCCTTATCTACAGTTGAAAGATTATCTAATTTACCATTTGATGACCAAGAATAAATACTGTCATATCTGATTAAATTTCCGTTGTCATCAAATTCCTTATCAACTTTCCAAGAACCTTTAGGCTGTTCAACTATATTTCCTTCATTTTCTTTTGTTTCCGTATTTTTTGTGTCATTTTTTTGACCGTTGCAACTCACACTTAACAAGCCAATCATAAATAATAAAATATATTTTTTCATCTCTTTAGATTTTAAGTTAAACTTAATTTTGGGTTTGTTAAAAATGTTTTGAACAAACCACCAGTTTCTATTGTTTTAATCAATTTATTTTGGTGGAACACTTCTGATTTTCGTTCACCGTTTTTATACCAAACACATTCCAAATAACTGTCATAATCAACCAAACCAAGTATTGAGTCTTTTTTTGAAACATATTTGAGAACTTGCATTTTTGGAGCGGTAAGTTTCCCTCTAACTTTTACCCAATCCCCAGATTTAAACTTTCTTGGCATAACATTAAAATTTTAAAGATTAAACATTATTTGTAGTATAGAGGAGACCGATTACTCGGTCTCCTTCTATAAACTTCATACTTCAATCTAAAAGTTTAGTGTATCGATTATGAAATCTTAATGCTTCTGGCAGGCTTTTGTTTTGCCTCTTCTTTTTTCGGTAATAGAATACTCAAAATACCTTCGTTATAGCTCGCATTAATTTTTTCATCATTTACACTTTCAGGCAGAGTAAAGGTTCTTTTGAAAGAAGAGTAACCAAACTCTCTACGAGTATAATTTTCTTCTTTGTGTTCATTTTCTTCTTTTGACTCTGTAGAAATTGATAATACTTGATTGTCAATGTCAATATGGAAATCTGATTTTTTCAGACCTGGAACTGCCATTTCTACCATAAAAGCATCGGCATTTTCTTTGATGTTTACTTTTGGCAAAGTAATTCCAGTATTGAAGTTTGATGTAAATACTGATGGTAGGCCTCTATTAAAGATATCATCTAACCAATTTGACAAAGTTGGGAAGTTTTGATTTGAATTATTGTTCGCTAAACTTCCGCTTTTAGGAACACTTACTAAATTGCTCATAATTACAAAATTTTAAATTAAACATTATTTCAAATTTGAAATCTTAATTGATTTCGACTTCAATAAAACAAAAAAAATACCAAAATGGACAAACCATATTTTATCCTGAATATTTTATTGAAATTATGTGTTTCGCTGTCAATTTTTCAGAATAATTGTCATTTTTTCACTTAAATAAATGCCAAATTGACAATTTGAATATATCGAAAATAGAAAATTTCGAAAAAGAAACTCTGATACAAAGCTGTGGTTAAACACTACACACAACAACGTATAAAAAATTGCTGAAAAGTGCTTAATCCATTGGGTTTTTCATATATTTAAGGTCATAAACCAAAAAATTTGCGCTTATTTACACGCAACTTTCCATATACAAGCACGCTATTAAACGAATCTTTTGAAAATAATCTCAACCAACATAGCAAAACCAACCACTTTTATTTGGAATGGTAAAGAAGAAACTACTGGTATTTATAAAAAGCCAACTAACCAACCCATTTTTTTAACCAAAAATGATATTATGGGTGATGAAGTTTCAGATAGATTACATCATGGTGGTTATTACAAAGCATGCTATATGTTTTCGGCAGAACAATATCCGTATTGGAAAAACTTATATCCAAACTTAGATTGGAGTTGGGGTATGTTTGGTGAAAACTTAACCATAGAGAATTTTGATGAAACTAAAGTTTTTTTAGGCGATATTTATAAAGTTGGAGAAGCTTTAGTGCAAGTATCTCAATACAGAGAACCTTGTTATAAATTTGCACACAAATTTGGAACATCAAAAGTGATTAAAGAATTTGTGCAACATGGTTTTGGAGGTACTTATTTAAGTATTATTGAAGAGGGTTATGTAACTATAAACGATACTTTTGGATTAATTGAACGTCCAAAAAGCACATTATCTGTCGCACAATTATTTGAGTTGGTTTTCTCGAAAAACAAAAACCAAAATCATTTAAAAATTGCTGCAAACAGTCTTGCTATACCTGCAAAAAAACGTTTATTACTAAAAACTTATATCAAAGAAAATTGATTTAGTTTACATTATCTTTGTGGCAAATTACTATAAATGTCATTTAAAGACTTACAATTAAACAGACCAATTTTAAGAGCTATAGCTGAAGCTGGCTATGATAACCCAACCTTAGTTCAAGAAAAAACGATTCCGCTTGTTTTAGAAAAAAAAGATGTAATTGTTTCAGCACAAACCGGAACTGGAAAAACAGCAGCTTTCGCACTTCCTATTATTCAATCTTTATTTGATAGACAAGATGCGTCAAAAAAAGGAAAAAAAATAAAGGCGCTAATTATTAGTCCAACGCGAGAATTAGCGATTCAAATTGCTAAAAATTTCGAAACGTATTCTACACATACTAATTTAAGAAATACTGTGGTTTTTGGTGGAACGTCTATTGAACCTCAAAAAGATATTTTAAAAAAAGGTGTTGATATTTTAATTGCAACTCCCGGACGATTACTCGATTTACATAAACAAGATATCATTAATTTAGATTATGTTGAAACACTTGTTTTAGATGAAGCCGATTTAATGCTAGACATGGGTTTTATTGATGATGTGAAAAAAATTGAGCGTCTTTGTCCAGATGAAAAACAAATCTTATTATTCTCTGCAACCATTCCGTATAAAGTTGAACAACTGGCTAATACTATTTTAAAATCGCCGGAACGTATTGAGGTGGCGCCAAATTCTTCAACGTCAAAAAACGTAAATCAGTTATTATATTATGTTCCAAAACGCAATAAAATTGAATTGTGTTTGCACCTGTTAAGAAATACTATTAAAGGAAATATCATCATTTTTAGACGCACTAAATTTGGTGTTGATAAACTTGAAAAAACACTTATAAACAACGGTTATCAAGTAGATAGTATTCATGGTGACAAAAACCAAAACTTAAGGCAAGAAGCGCTTAATAAATTTAAAAAAGGCGATGTTAACATTTTAATTGCAACTGATGTTGCTGCAAGAGGTATTGATATTAATGATTTAGATGCAGTTGTTAATTTTGATTTACCAAATGTACCCGAAACCTATGTACACCGAATTGGTAGAACAGCCAGAGCAGGTAAATCTGGAATGGCCTATTCATTTTGTTCAGCTGATGAGAAAGCATACGTTAAAACCATTCAACAACTTATTCAATTACAAATTGACATAATTGAAGAGCATCCTTACCCATTAGACCCAAAAGCTAAAAAGGAAATCCATAAAACACCTGGAAAAAGCAAACATAGAAAAGGCAGAAAAAGTGAAGCCTCAAAAAAGAAAAAGAAACGCTGGTATTAATTTAGATTGTTCGATTTTCGGATTGTTCGATTGTTTCGATAAGTAGACTATAGCTCAAACCGTTTATCAAAATGGTTTTTTAAAAACGGTATTTGAATACAAAACATAATTCCGAAAAGAACAATAGCATACATAACTGTTTTTGAGAGTTTAAAACTTGATAATGAATTTGATACTCTATTATTTGATAGCGTACTAAAATCAATTTTACTTAACCATCCAGATGGTTCTGTTTGCGTTCCAAAAAATAATATATAAACTAAAATTGACAAAAAGCCTACTAAAATTAAAGCCCAGGTTTTTTTAGAAATAAGCGGTTTATAAACTGTTGATTGATTTTTACTTAAAACTTCTACTTGAGACATTACGGCATCAGTAAAATTAAAAGACGGGCTTTCAATAGACCCGATTTTTATTATTTTTTTTGTTAAATCGTCTAAATATTTATCTGTTTTCTCTTGCATAATGTTCAATTATTTCAGGTTCTAAACGGTTTTTTAAAATGGTTGCCAGCTTTTTTCTAGCTCTAAATATTTTTACTTTAATGCTATTAGATGTCAATCCTACAGTTTGTGAAATCTCCTCTAAAGACATCTCATCAAAGTAATACAATGTTAGTAAAAAACCATCTTCACTAGGCAAAAGAGTAATACAATCTTGAATAGCCTTTGTTTGTTCTTTACTTTCTAAATTATCTAAAGCGTTGTCAATTGTTTTTACTTGATGTTCTGTAAATTCATCAATAGGAACATCATTATAATGTTTTCTATTCTTTTTTAATCTATCTAAACTTGTGTTGTAGGCTATTTTATAAATCCATGTCGAAAATTTAGAATCGCCTTTAAATCTATTTAATGATTTGTATGCCTTTATAAAACTATCTTGCGCTACTTCTTCCGCCTCTTCCCTATTCTTTAACATTCGCATCGTTAAAGTATATACCAAATCTTTATAACGATTCACTAATACAGAAAATGCATTGGTGTCGCCATCAAGTATTAAATTGATATAATGTTGGTCGTTGGTGGTCATTTTAATGTAAGACGATTAAATAGTATTTAAGGTTACAGCATATTGAAAAAAAATATTTTTAAAAAAAAGTGTAACCAAAACTAAAATCGTATCGTCATAAGCTATGAACACATTAAAAATAATCAATTAAAAACAAACAATTATGGTAGAAATTTTAATCCCAATCAGTCTTTTTTTAGCCATTTTCGGAATGGTATACCTTTATTTATCAACCAGAAACAAAGAACGCTTAGCGCTTATTGAAAAAGGAGCTGACGCCAGTATTTTTAATTTAGGCAAACGAACTGGGTCTTCATGGAAAGTTATCGTACTTAACTTAGCTTTTTTATTAATGGGAATTGGCTTAGGCGTATTTATTGCAAATCTATTAGTAACCTACACTACTTTAGATGAAGATGCGGTTTATCCCGCTTTAATTTTCTTCATGGCTGGTATTGGTTTATATGTTGGCTTTACCCAGACCAAAAAACATACAGATAACGCTTAAAATAGTATCATCAATCAAAATTAAAAGTAGTTTCAAAATTTGAAACTGCTTTTTTTTATTCTATAGGAAAATCAAAATATGTATCTGGAAAAGGTTCCCAACGTAGTGTGAAATGCCACCATTCTTTTGGGTAATTTCTAAAACCATGTTTTAACATGACGCTTTGTAAAAGTTGTCTATTGGCTTTTTGTTTATCTGTTATGTTTTGATGGTTTACCCAAGATTCTTCACCAAAAAAATCATAAATACTTCCCATATCTATTGGTATTCCTGTATTGCCATCTACAATAGTTAAATCTAAAGTACTGCCTCTACTATGGCCTGACTTTGTGGCTATATAGCCTTCATTAAATAAATTTTGCTTATCAATATTCGGATAAAATGTGTGCTTGTTAATAGTATCATTTAAGTTTCTAGCCCATTTCATAAAATGATTTACAGCCTGTTGAGGCCTATAACCATCGTAAACTTTTATGCATAAATTAATATTCTGTAATTCTTCATGAACTAACTTTAAAGCGTTAGCTGTTTGCTTTGTTAAGATGAGTTTATTTGATTTATAACCATTAATAGGCTTGCCCACAAAATTATTTGATCCTAAATATCTCAATTCAGTTTCTAAATCAGGAATAACATCTTTTACATAAACAAAACCGTCTGGTAACTGTGCAAAACTGTTTAGGCTAATAAAACTTAATAAAATAATAAAGGTATACTTCATTTTAATTTTGAATTGTGCTAATTTAGATAATAAAATTGTACGATGTTTGAAAGTCCCATTAATTTAAGAATGAAAGATGCCGATGTTGCTTATTATCCTAACTTTTTTGGCAAAGAAGCATCAGATCTTTACTTCAAAAGTTTACTTAATAATTTGAGTTGGAAAGAAGACACTATTAAAGTTTTTGGTAAAACATATTTACAACCTCGGTTAACCGCTTTTTATGCAGATAATACAAAAACCTACAAATACAGTAATATTATAATGATGCCTAATGTTTTTGATGGTGAACTACTAAAAATAAAACGTAGTATTGAAGCTAAATTGAAAATAGAATTCACAAGTTGCTTGGCGAATTTATATAGAGATGGAAAAGATAGTAACGGTTGGCATGCAGATAATGAAAAAGAATTGGGCACAAACCCAATAATAGCATCTGTTTCTTTTGGTGCAGAACGTGTTTTTCGTTTTAAACACAGATATGATAAAGCATTAAAAAATAAACTAACCTTAGAAAATGGAAGTTTGTTATTAATGAAAGGAGAAACGCAGCACAATTGGCTACACCAAATACCAAAAACTCAAAAACCAATTGGAAAGCGAATTAATTTAACCTTTAGAATTATTGCATAAAAAAACCGAGTTCCCTCAAACTCGGTTTTTTCTCAATTTGCTTTTTAATATTATGACGTCAGATTTGGGGTCTCCATATCAACAACATAATGCAAATATTAATTAATTAATCCATTGAACTAAAAAGTGTGTTATTTAGTACACTCCAAATATATAGTTTATAAATAATATTAACCGACTAAAAACATAATTAATCGATGAAATACACTTAATTTTAACATTTATAGACAAATATTCACTTATTATCGATGAAATACACTTTTATGATTTGTTTAAAAATAAAAAAAGCACCCAAAAAAGGATGCTTTTTTCTAACTAACCAACCAAAATATGAATTACAATTCATAAGTTTAAAGTAACCACTCAATAAACTTTTTAGTTTGAATGTAATTACTATGACAAAAGCAATCTCTATGCCAAAAATATTTTTTTTCCCTTTTTTATGTTTTAATTAACAAATGAACTCATCTTAACTTTTTTTAAACCGAATCCCGATAATTATCGGGAGAGATAAAATTCGTTAAGGTGAAACTATTTTTGAAAGTCATAGCATCGCTACAAATAAGAAAATAGCTGAAATATGAGTGAATTTTTGACATTTTTTAGGAAATAGAAAAAGTCAAGATGAGTTCAATAACAAAATACCTTGTTGCAGTTAGTATTTAAGATTTAAATGTAAGATATTTGTGCCACTAAAAAACTCATGAACCAATGAAGAACTTACTATTACTATTATTCCTTTTTTTAATGGTATCGTGCGCCAAAAAAGAGCGTGATTTAACTGTAAAAGGACAAATAGAAGGATTAAAAAAAGGGACCATTTATTTAAAAAAAGCAAACGACTCAACACTTGTAAATGTAGATTCATTAGTTATAAATGGAAGTTCTGAATTTGAGTTATATAGTGATTTAGATTCTCCTGAGGTATTCTTTTTATATTTAGATAAAAATAGTTCTGAAAATGACAGAATAACTTTTTTTGCTGATAAAGGCATTACAGAAATAAATACAACATTAAAAAACTTTGTTTTTGACGCAAAAATAAATGGCTCTGAACAGCAGAAAAAATTAGAAGAGTACCAATTGATAATAGCCAGATTAAATGGCCAAAATTTAGATTTGATTAAAGAAAATTTTGAGGCTCAAAAAAATGGAGACACCACAAAGCTTGATCGCATTCAAAAACAATATGATAACACTATTAAACGAAAATATTTATATACTGTAAATTTTGCCCTAAATAATAAAGACAGCGAAATTGCGCCTTATTTAGCTTTAACAGAAATATATAATGCTAAGGTTAGTTTTTTAGATACTATAAATAATTCTTTAACTCCAAAGGTTAAGTCTTCAAAATATGGAAAAGAATTGCAGCGTTTTATTGATGATATAAAAATTTCAGAGAAATAATAGTTTAATTTCAAACTGGTAACAAAAAAGACTTTGCTCGAAGCAAGGTCTTTTTTGTTTTTTAAAGAGCCTATGGAGGGACCCGAACCCACGACCTGCTGATTACAAATCAGCTGCTCTAGCCAACTGAGCTACATCGGCGTTTTAACGTGGGCAAATATAATATCTAAAATTATATGTGTAATAAATACATTAAAATTTTAACCTAGCTTATTGATTTTTTCAATTAAAGCTCTGCCTTTAGTTTCCAACTCTTGATTAATTGCTTTAAAATGCGCTTTAGCATTATCTACATTTTTTGCGTTTACTTTTACTATCAACTCATCAAAAGTTTGGATAGCTTCGTCAATTATAGCCTCACTTTTTTTAGTATCTTTATCTGTGTTTGAATATTCCCAAACGTAAACTGCTTCTATAATATCACCCAAAACATAATTTATATCTTTTTTGAGTTCTCTAACATTTGCCATTTTATGTGTTTTTAAATTTGTACAAAATTAAACATATACTTCTAAAAGTGTTGCTTTTTTTGAAGTAATTTGATAATCTTTAATAGAGGCTGGTAATAGTAAAGTTTCTCCTTTTTTAATATCCTCTGAATTACCATTTACAGTAATTTTAGCATCACCATCTACACACATATATATTAAAAAAGAATCCTGCTTATTTTCTTTTTTAATAGTTTCTGAAACTTGTAAATAACTGGTTGTAAAATAAGGGCAACTCACCATTTTATTAGATTGATTTTCCGTTTTTGTATAATCTACTCTAAAATTATCTGGCATATTAAAATCAAAAGCATCAATAGCAATATCGTTATGCAATTCTCTTTCATTTCCTTGGTCATCTACTCTATCCCAATCGTAAACACGATACGTAATATCACTTGTTTGCTGAATTTCAGCTAACATAACACCCGCACCAATAGCATGCACACGACCAACTTCTATAAAATAAGTGTCTCCTGTTTTTACTTTGTCAAAATTTAAAATCTTTGGAAGCGTTTTATTTCCTAAATGCTTTAAATATTTTTCGGCGGTCATATCTTGATTAAAACCTACAATAAGGTTTGAATTCTCATCAGCTTGCATAACATACCACATTTCCGTTTTCCCAAATGAATTATGACGTTTTGCTGCTAATTCATCATTTGGGTGCAATTGAATTGATAAATCTTCTTTAGCATCAATAAACTTAATAAGAAGCGGAAATTTATTCCCGAAGATTTTATAGTTTTTTTTACCAATTAAATCTCCTTTATATGTTTCTAATAATTCTTTTAATGATTGTCCTTTTAAACTACCATTTGAAACTACAGATGTATCGCCTTCTACATCACTTATTTCCCAGCTTTCACCAACATTTGGCAAGTTACTTTTTTTGTTTAAAAGGCCTTTTAATTTTTGTCCGCCCCAAATTTTATCTTTTAAAATGGGATTAAATTTTAATGGATATAACATATTTTTAATTTCCTGAATAGGTTACAAAATTTCTTGGTGTTTCGTAAAGTGTAATTTCCAGTTGTAATTTAGAATCTAATTTTGGTTTCATTTTATTATAAATCACAACGGCGATATTTTCTGCTGTTGGATTTAAATCTTCAAATTCTGGTACTTCTACGTTTAAATTTTTGTGATCAAACGCATCTTCAACTTCACTTTTAATAATGTCTTTTAAAATTTTAACATCGATTACGTAACCAGTTTCTGGATCAATCTCTCCCGTAACACTAGCAATTAACTCGTAATTATGTCCATGAAAATTTGGATTATTACATTTTCCGAAAATTTCATCATTTTTCTCAAAACTCCAATCTTTTCTATACAGCCTGTGAGCTGCGTTAAAATGTGCTTTTCTACTAACTGTTACTTTCATGTGTTTATATTTATTGTTTTTCAAAGGTCACATGCAGTTCGCTATTAATCATTCCGTTAAATGATAAAATTTTGAACATGCTCGTTTCATGATTTTATATTTATATGTTCGTAGAATTTATCAAAAATTACCTTAAACCATTCCGTATATAATTCTGGGTGAGATGAAATATCATTTTTTACATCTTCAAGAGGCATCCATTTCCAGTCTGCAACTTCATCTAAATTTATAATAGGCTTATCATTATAATTTCCTAATAAAACATGGTCATATTCATGCTCAGTTAAACCATTATCAAATGGTGCTTTATAGATGAATGAAATGGATTCTTGCAAATCTACCACAAACCCCATTTCTTCTTGTAAACGTCTCTTTCCTGCTTGTATATTGGTTTCGCCGTCACGCTGATGACTACAACAGGTATTGGTCCAAAGCCCTGGAGAATGATATTTATCTAAGGCACGTTGTTGCAACATTAATTCGTTTTTATCATTAAAAATAAAAACTGAGAACGCACGATGTAGAAGTGCTTTTTCATGCGCTTCTAATTTAGGCATTAAGCCTATTTGTTCATCCTTTTCATTAACAAGGATAACTTTTTCTTCTTTCATAGTTTTACAAAAATAATAAGTAAAAATGAATATTATCTTAGTAATTACAGAAAAAAGACTACCTCAAAAGGCAGTCTCTTAAAAATTTATAGCAATAACTCTAAGCTTTGGTTATAATAAACTCAGATCTTCTGTTTAATTGATGTTCAGCTTTTGAGCATTTTGCATCACTATTTTGCTCACAACCACAATCGTTAACCAATTGAGATTCTCCATAACCTTTAGCTGTTAATCTATCTTCAGAAATTCCATTATCTATTAAATATTGACGTGTAGATTTTGCTCTATTATTAGAAAGTGTTTCATTGTATTTCTCTGGCCCTCTGCAATCTGTATGACTTCTAATATCAAGCTCCATGGTAGGATACTTGTTCATTACGACCAATACTTTTCGCAACTCTACAGATGCATCGTAACGAATATTATATTTATCAAAATCAAAATAAATAATAGGTATATCTAGCATTTTAGCCAAGTCATCTCCAACGACTACTTGCTGCTCATCTTTATCTAATGATAACTGTACTTTCAACTCTTGATTTACTGAAGGTGATGTTATACGCTGCTCATCTGC
>JBAQZZ010000162.1:0-7104 GCA_049791475.1 Flavobacteriaceae bacterium
TTAATCGTTTAGCCAATTAGTTCTTATAAAACCTTTAAGCGGCATATCTGGCGTGCTTATGATGGAAATACTTTTTCACTTGCGGTTTATCTTGTTTTCTTTTATTCATAAAATTATTGATATTATCCTTGAGCTGTTCTTTGTTGATGGCTCTTTTCTTGCCTATGATATTTGTTTTCAAATCTTGATTAACATATTCTTGTGGATTGAGTTCTGGCGAGTATGGCGGAATGAACAATACTTCCATTTTGTCTTTGTTTTCTTCTAGCCACTCATTAAGTTTAATGGTTTTATGTGCAGGGTGGTTATCTGTAATAAAAAACACTTTCCTTTTGCTGTATTTTATCATTTGCTGTAAAAATGTTTTAAAAACCTCACTGTTGAACCCCTTATCCATTAGCATAAATTGTAAGTGCCCTCTGTTGCTTATTGCTGATATCATATTAACAGTATAGCGTTTGCCCGTGGCTTTGATAATTGGTGTTTGACCCTTTGGCGCATAACTCTTACCGGCTTGGTGGTCGCTTCTACAACCTGTCTCATCCCCAAAATAAATGGTTGCCTTTTCTGCTTTTGCCCTAGCTTCTATAGCTGGATATTCTTCTTCCAGCCATTTTTTTACTTGTTCCGGCTTTTGTTCAAATGCCTTCTTTATAGGTTTCTGTGGAGTATATCCCCAACTTTTTAAATAACGGCCTACTTGCCAGCGAGACAGCTCGACATCAAACTTTATCAATATCAATTGCTGTACGGCTTCTCTTGTCCAAAGACCAAAGGGTAGCTTTAATTGTTCGGGTAACTTTTCCTTTATAAGCTGTCTTACCCTGTAAGCTTGGTCCTTTTTTAACTTCTTGCCGCCTTGAACACCTCGCTTACTACTACACAGGGCTCTTTTGCCACCTTGTTTGTATTTAGCCCATATTTTATTGACCGCACGCTCGGTAATACCAAAGATTTCGCTAGCTTGTTTTTGTGTGCCTAACTTCTTGCGTAGATACTCAGCCACACGAAACCGTGTTTCTTCTTGAGCATCTTTGTTTTTTCGCTTCTTTAACTGTGTTTTCATAGCATAAAGATACAAAAATAAATCGTAATAAGAACTAAATTAAGCTCTTATTAATAACTCTTTTTTCTTAAAGTTTAATTCATTGTCAAGTTTTTCCTTTTCAAGTTTGTTGCGTTTTAATTTTTCCTTAAAACCATAAAAACCAAACCCAACAATACCAAGACTCATTAATAGTCCAAGACCTAGCATCAATTTTTGAAGGTTACTAACTTTTGCTTTTTGTTCAAGCAGACTAATTTCATTTTTTTGGAAAGTAATTTCCTGTTCTTTTTCTTTTGTTTCAAACTCTGTCTTAAGTCTTTCTATTTCCTTAGATTTTTCAATATTGTAAACAGAATCGTTTATGTTTTTATAAGTTTTGTGGTCTTCCAATGCTTTTTTATGCATACCTAAAGCTGCATAAGCTTCTGATCGATCCCTGTATGATTGATAAAGATCATCCTTATTACCAATAGAGTCGGCTAATACTATCGCTCTGTTTAAGTATGGAAGTGCTTTTTCGGGCATATTCATCTCCTCTGTATAAACATCACCTAATTTTTTCAGAGCCCAAGATTCTGATAGCGGATGATGGGAAACATTTCTAGAGTAATGGATAGATTTTTTTAAATAGTCAATTCCCTTTTGAGTTTGACCCATTCTAACATGAGTTTTACCAATATTAAATAAAGTGATACCAATAAGACCATGATTTTTCACTTCTTCAGAATAGCGTAAACTTTCTTCTAAATAATTTATTGCGATATTATAGTTTTCTATTACATAATTAGAATTGCCTAAATCGTTTAAGGTTAATCCTATTTTTCTCTTATTGTTTTGTTTTTGATAAAATTCGAGTAATTCTTTTTTTATCTCTATAGACTTTTCTTTATTATCTGTGTAATGGTAAAGCGATGCTAACGCAGATTTTATTTTTATCTTCTCAGTTTCTAATTTTAATGTATCTGCAATTTTTAATGCTTTTAATGCAGACTCAAAACCCTTATTATACTCTGTTTGCCTCATATACACTTTAGCACTTATGAGAAATAGCTTCATCATTATAATTGAGTCCGGATGTGGCTTTGTGTACTTCTCCATAGCTTCATAAATATTCTTTAAAGCTTTGTTATAATCAGCAGTTACATAGTATAGCTGAATCATATTATAAGTTACCAAGCCTGCCTCATATCTTTCATTTAAGCTGTTGTATATGTCTATAGATTGTTGAAAGTAGTGTCTTGATGAGTCTATCTCACGCGCTATCATAAAATGGCTTCCTTTATGATTGTAAGATTTGGCTACTCCTTTTGTATAATTTATTTTTTTTGCAAGTTTTAGACCTTCAAGCGAGTACTGTAATGCTAATTTTGGATCATGTCCATAATAGGAATCATAAAGTGCATGTGCGGTTTTTACTTTAGAGGAATCTTGCTTTTGATTTTTGTAAACATTCAAAAGGCTATCTATTTTTTCTAAGTTTTGAGGCCAAGTTGAATATTTTGAAGCAATAATTAAAGCAAATATGATAAGGTACCTTTGTATCATTTTACAAGCTGATTGCAGTTGATATAGTTTAAATATACTAATTCTTGTTTTCAGTTTAAAATTAAGAGTGCGGACAAAAAGGGGACAAGCTAAATTTAATGTTGTATCTACTGCATACAATATATAATTAGAAATTAGTTTTGAGGGTTTTATTTTTGATTTTCTTGCATAAATACTTTGTTATTATCTATTTCATAAATTTTTTACTAAACTTATCATTCAGTGATTATTTAATACTTAAAAGCGATTAATTAGTATATTTAATGAAAAAATAAATTCAACTCATTGTTTGCTATGATTAAGAAAATACTTTTCTATTCTTCATTTTTTGTTTGTTTAAATATGTTTTCCCAAAAAAGAATATTAGTTTACCATGAAACTAATCAATTTAGACATGAATCCATAAGTGCAGGGATTTCTATGTTTGAAACTTTAGGAGATAATAGTGGTAATCCTATTTGGATAACTGATAATTCTCAAACTTCTGATGTATTTACAATCTCAAATTTGGCTCAATACGATGCAGTTGTATTTTTAAATACTTCTGGAAGTGATGAGACGGGAAGTGATGGTGATTTATTATCAGCTTCAGAAAAAACAGCTTTAGAAAATTTTATCGCAAGTGGTAAAGGGTTTATAGGAATACATGCTGCAACTGATACTTATCGTGATCAGGTTTGGCCCTTTTATAATGAATTAGTCGGTGCTATTGTGCAAACGAGTCCAAATCACACTAATAATAATTTTAATGCTGATATGGAAGTAAAAGCTAGCAACCCTATTACTGATTTTTTAGGATCTATTGGTAGTATTTGGAACAAAAATGAAGAATATTATTATTGGGAACAAAATGGCGGACAATTAAGTACTGATAATACGATTTTATTAGAAGTTGAGTCTACAGGAAGTAACACATATGATGCTGCAAGACCAACTACTTGGCTTAAAGAATCGATAACTTATGATGATGATAACAACTCTATTACACCAGAAGTTTCATTGACTGGTATTAAATCATTTTATACATCTTTAGGTCATAATAATAGTGATTATGATAGTAATACAGACTTTAGAACCATGCTTAAAAATGCTACACTCTGGGCTATTAATAATACCTTAAATATTAATGAAATTGAAAGTGTCGTAGAATTTAAATTAGTACCAAATCCAGTAAAAAATATAATGACTGTTCAATTTAAGAATACAAATGGAGAAGTAAATTTTAAACTTTTCAATACCTTAGGAAAAGAAGTATTTGAAAAAACGATTAATAACTCAACATTAAATAAAAACGAGTTCAGTATTGACTTATCAAATTTAAATAGTGGAATTTATTTATTAAAATTATCCACTAAAGAAACACAGAAGAGTATCAAATTAGTTAAAAATTAAGAATTTTTTTTACCTAAAAACACTGTTAATAAAACATCTGAAAATTCATTATTTATAGAATAGTAATTAAAAAATCAATTCCTATTTTTGCGCATGCAACATGACAAGGTATTAATTTTAGACTTCGGATCGCAATACACACAACTTATTGCCCGTAGAGTTAGAGAACTCAACATTTACTCCGAAATACATCCATTTAATAAAATTCCAACTAATATAGAAGAATACAAAGCTGTTATTCTTTCCGGAAGCCCATTTTCTGTAAGAGGAGAAGAAGCTTTACACCCAGATTTATCTAAAATAAGAGGCAAAAAACCAATGTTAGCCGTTTGTTATGGCGCACAATATTTAGCCCATTTTTCTGGAGGTGAAGTTGCAGAATCGAATACCAGAGAATACGGGCGTGCAAATTTATCTTTTATTCAAAAGGGCGAACCATTTTTTGCTCATATTTCAGAAGGCAGCCAAGTTTGGATGAGCCATAGCGATACTATAAAACATTTACCAGAAAACGGTATTTTGTTGGCTAGTACTCATGATGTTAAAAATGCGGCATTTAAAATTGAAGGCGAAATTACTTATGCTATTCAGTTTCATCCAGAAGTGTATCATTCAACGGATGGGAAACAACTTTTAGAAAATTTTTTAGTTAACATATCAGATCTTAAACAAGATTGGACACCAGATTCTTTCGTAGAAGAAACGGTGGAAGCCATTCAAGAAAAGGTAGGAAATGACAAAGTCGTTTTAGGCCTTTCAGGAGGTGTAGACTCTACCGTTGCTGCGGTTTTATTGAATAAAGCTATTGGAAAAAACTTGTATTGCATCTTTGTTAATAACGGCTTGCTTCGTAAAAATGAATTTGAAAGCGTTTTAAATCAATACGAAGGTATGGGATTGAACGTTAAAGGCGTTGATGCTTCTAAACGTTTTTTAGATGCTTTAAAAGGTATTGAAGATCCAGAGAAAAAACGTAAAGCCATTGGCAATTCGTTTATTGAAGTTTTTGATGATGAAGCCCATAAACTTGAAGATGTAAAATGGTTAGCACAAGGTACTATTTACCCAGATGTTATTGAAAGTGTTTCTGCAACTGGCGGACCATCGGCAACTATAAAAAGTCATCATAATGTTGGAGGATTACCAGACTTTATGAAATTGAAAATTGTAGAACCGCTTCGAGCAATTTTTAAAGACGAAGTGAGACGTGTAGGTGCTATTTTAGCTATAGACCCAGAGCTTTTGGGGCGTCACCCGTTTCCTGGTCCAGGTTTAGGAATTCGTATTTTAGGTGATATTACTGCTGAAAAAGTTCGAATTCTACAAGAAGTAGATGCTATTTTTATTAACGGATTGAAGGAATGGGGCTTATACGATAAAGTTTGGCAAGCTGGCGCTATGTTACTCCCAGTAAATAGTGTGGGTGTTATGGGAGACGAGCGTACTTACGAAAAATGTGTCGCTTTACGAGCTGTTGAAAGTACCGATGGCATGACTGCCGATTGGGTAAATTTGCCTTACGAGTTTCTTCAAAAAACATCAAACGATATAATAAATAAAGTAAAAGGCGTTAATAGAGTAGTTTACGATATCAGTTCAAAACCACCAGCAACCATAGAGTGGGAATAGAAATGTGTCTTTCAAACAAAAAGTGTGTCTATTTATTAAGGTTGTATATTTTTGGCATATTATGTGTATAAAGTATTAAGAAAGGCATCTTAAACGTAATAAATCATCGTATATAAACTATTAATATAGTTTTGGTTCAAAATAATAAAGCATGAATAGATTTTTATTAGTTATAATTTTAGTATTTGTATTTGGTATAAATGCAGTTAGTGCTCAAAACTTTAGCACACACCAAGTAAAAGAAGGTGAAACTATTGAAGACATATCAAAACGTTATTACGTAACACCTTTTGATATTTATACGTTAAATCCAGACGCTAAAAAAGGATTAAAGCCCAATACTATTTTAATCATTCCAATTTCAAAAGCTAATAAGCCTACAATCACAATTGTTAAAGAATTACAAGGTTTTAAAACGCATAGAACAAACAGAAGGGAAACTTTATATGGTTTATCAAAAGAATATAATATTTCTGAAGATGAAATAAAAAAGTACAACACATTCCTGTACGCGAATAATTTAAAAAAAGGCGATAAACTTCAAATCCCCATTTTTAAAACGACTGAGGTTATTGAAGAACATTCAGCAACTAAAAAATATACGGTTTTACCTAAAGAAGGTAAGTGGCGCATTGCGTATAAATTTGGTATTACTTTAGCTGAATTAGAAGCTATTAACCCAGATATGGCTGATGTTTTAAAAGAGGGAGAGGAAATTAATGTGCCAAATTTAGAGAAGGAAGACCTTCAAGAAGTTGATGAACAGTTTAGTTATTATAAAGTATTACCAAAAGAAGGGTTTTTTCGTTTAAAGCTTAAATTAGGGTTAGAACAAGCTGAATTAGAAAATTTAAACCCAGATTTAAAAGAAACAGGCTTAAAAAGCGGAATGATTTTAAAAATACCATATTCCAATTTGGCAAATGGCATTGTTCAAGCTGATTCCAACCGAATTAATTTAGTAGATAGTATTGTAGATTTCAATACGAAGAATATTGCCATTATGCTACCTTTTAGATTAAATAAAGTTGATTTTGATTCCTCCACAGATACTAAAACTAGTATAAAAAATGATCCATATTTAAATGCCTCTTTAGATTTTTATTCGGGTGTGTTAATGGCTATAGATTCATTAAAAACATTAGGCGTATCGCTAAAAGTTGATGTTTATGATACAAAGCGCGAAGTAAGCGAAGTATCAAGAATAATAGATGAAAACAATTTTGAAAATGTACATGCCGTTATTGGCCCATTAACGACAAATACTTTTGAAAAAGCGGCCTCCGAATTGCGAAGATATAATATACCTGTAGTATCACCTATTGGTACAAATTTGCAATTATATGATAATGTTTTTCAATCAAGACCTTCTAATGATTTACTTCAAAGTAAGGTTGTTAATTTTGTAAGAGCAGATACCTAGGTAAGCAATATTATTGTCATTGCAGACTCTAAAAACACGGATTGTTCTAATGGTTTAAAACGTGAAT
>JBAQZZ010000163.1:0-11338 GCA_049791475.1 Flavobacteriaceae bacterium
GATGAGGGCATCAAGAAAAAAGCCTTTTTTACTTTAAAGGAATGGTATGACGGGAAATAATGGTTTGACAAAACATATTTTTTTTAACGGGTTGCTTGCACTCTTGTTTTTAGGCACTCTTAATTCCGCAAAGGCCCAAGAGGGATATAATATTATTTGGATAACCGTAGAAGACCTGAGTCCTAGAATAGGTGCTTACGGCGATGAACTGGCAAAAACACCGAATATCGATCAATTGGCAAAAGAAGGGGTAAGGTATACCAATGCCTATACTACCTATGGAGTATGCGCACCGAACAGACATACACTCATTACGGGCATGTATCCTACTTCCACCGGGGCTATGGCCATGCGCACCTGGAAGCGGACTTCCGCCCTGGATAAGATAACCGACCCCGAGTTGCTGAACATTCCTGTGTATGAGGCTACCCCTCCCGCTGGTGTAAAATGCTTTTCTGAATACTTTAGGGCTGCCGGATATTACTGTACCAATAATTCTAAGGAAGACTATCAGTTTAAAACGCCCATTACGGCCTGGGATGAAAGCGGATCAGACGCCCATTGGCGTAACCGGCCCGATAAGGATATGCCGTTTTTTGCCGTTTTCAATAGCATGGCCACACATGAAAGCCAGATTTTCAAAGCGTATTATCCGAAGATAACCGACCCATTGCACGTAGTCGTACCACCTTATTATCCCGACACACCGACAGTCAGAGCCGATATTGCCAGATATTATGATAATGTACATGCTATGGACAGATGGGTGGGGGAGCTTATCGGTCAGTTAAAGGAAGATGGTTTATACGATAAGACCATCATCCTGTTTTTTACAGATCATGGAGATGGACTTCCCCGTGCCAAACGCTGGGTGTACGATTCTGGGATAAAAGTACCCTTGATCATCCGTTATCCCAATGGAAAAGGCAAAGGTACGACGGAGGATAAATTGGTGTCGTTTGTTGATTTTGCACCTACCACTATGGGACTCGCCAAATTGAAAATTCCCGAGTACATGGAAGGCTACGATTTTCTCGATAATAAGATAAAAGAACGTGAATATGTCTATGCTTTTAGGGATCGCATGGACCCGGCTCCCGAAACAATACGGGCTGTCCGCAATGACCGTTATAAATATATTAGAAACTACAGGCCTGATCTTCCGTATATTGGTTTTATCCCCTACAGGGATAAAGCCAGAATCATGCAGGAAATCCTTCAACTGAAAGAAGCAAAGCGGTTGGGGCCTGACCAGTGGCAGTTTTGGTCAGAAAAGAAACCTCTGGAAGAATTGTATGACATCCGAAACGATCCGTACGAAATCAACAATCTGGCCAGTAATCCGCAGTATTTTGAAAAGCTTGCAACGCTAAGAACGGCCCAGGAGGAATTCGGCAAAAATTACGGAGACCTGGGTATGATGCCCGAAAGTGAACTCATCAAAAGGCTATGGCCACCTGATGGCAAGCAACCCCAAGTGGAAAAACCTTCGGTAAATCGAACTCCAAAAGGGTTGGTATTGGAAACAGCTACAGCGAGGGCCTCCATAGCTTACAGGTATGACAAAGGCAATTGGAAGTTGTACACCGCACCGCTTAAAAAAACTAGAAACAAAAAAATAGAGGTGATAGCCTGTAGCATTGGATGGAAACCGAGTCTTATAACCACTAAAAAATTATAATTATGAATGCATCGAAGTTATACTTATTGTCAGTCCTGTTTGTATTATCCGCTTGCCAAAGCAAAATAAGTACTGATGAGCGGCATACCTCACCTGATGAGGAGTTAATAGAACTGACGAACCTAGGTAAGATAGTGGCCAAAAAATCAAGTGAAATCAGCGGTTCCTACTGGGGAATCCAAGCAAGTACACTTGATCCGGATTTACTTAAAAAGGCAGCTGACATTGGAGTGAAATGGACACGACTTGGTTGCGATTGGCATAATGTGGAAAAAGTTAAGGGCAGTTACGATTGGACTGACACTGATGTCGCGTTTGATGCCATTTTAAAAACTGGAATTGTTCCTTTTGTTACAATCGGTCACGGGAATCCGGTTTACTCTGAAATGACCACCTATGATGATCCTAAACTTGCAGAAATTTATGGTTACAGGCCGGCTCCGCCCATAAAGGATCCCAAAGCGATGAAAGCCTGGTTGGCTTTCGTGGAAGCTGCTATTGAACGCTATAAGGATAAAATCACCTATTGGGAAGTATGGAACGAACCTAACCACCGTAATTATTGGGGTGGCAAACCCAATGGTGAAGAATATGGGAGATTACTTAGCCAAACAGCTAAAGTAATCCGAAGGATTCAACCCGATGCGCAGATCATTGGCGGCTCCATGGCCGGCATTCAGCCTGAATTTGCCGAAGCATTTTTATCAGTTGAAAACAATGGGGAACTGATTGACATCATCACCTATCACAATTACGGTGCTGTGCCGGAAGAGCGGGCTTACCCTGCCGTTAAATTACTCGAAGTAATAAAAAAGTACAATACTGAAATCAAATTGTGGCAGGGCGAATGTGGTTATCCTTCACACAGCAGCTCAAGGGATTATAGAGGTAGGGCACCTTGGGGATTGAACATCCAGGCAAAATGGCTATTGAGACAGGCATTTGTAGATACGTACTTCTGCGAGGCCACACTAAGCAATTATTTCAAATTGGTACATATGGGAGGCCGAGGCGAAAAACCGGAGCGCTCACCGCTCTCTGGGTTGGATACCTTATTCGGTTTCCCCGAAAGAGGGGGCTCACGGGTAAAAACAAAAGGCGTGAATGAAAAATGTATCCTTTCCAACCCGGATCTGGAGCCTAAGCCTGCTTATTTCACGTATCAAAACCTCTGTGCTTTAATGGATGATTCTTATAAAATATTCAGAACAAATCACCGGCTAGAAGTAAAGAATGAGGGTATTTTCTATGGTATTGGTGAGGAGGATGATGCATTTCCTTCTGTCCCCTTGATAGCCTCTTTTAAAACAGCAGAGGACAAACATCTGATTGCTTATTGGCTGCCATGGAATGCCCAAGAATATTTGCCTACACTTGCTAAGATTTCCTTAAAAATCCAACAGGTAAATTTTGAAAATCCTGTTCTGGTGGATTTATTGAATGGAAAGGTATATGAATTGAATAGATTTCAAAATGAACCAGATCAAGTCAGTTTTGAGACTCTGCCTTTAGCAGATTACCCGTTTGCGATCGTAGAAAGAGATGAAATTAATTTTAGTCCACACAAAATTTGAAATTAAGATTATGAAGAACCTGCTTAACCTAATACTGATCAGTTCCCTAATATATGGAGTCAATGCACAAGATAACAAACCAAATGTTATACTGATTATCAGTGATCAACACGCCGGGAAAATCATGACCCAGAGAGGTTATGACCATATTAAAACTCCAGGCATAGATAAATTGGCCGCGGAAGGCGTTACCTTCACCAGAGCCTATGTTGCCTATCCGGTTTGTACAGCCTCAAGGGCAGCAATGATTACAGGGATAATGCCAAGCAAAAGCCAGCCCCAGTTGACCGACTATACCTCTATAGGCCAGCAAATGAAGTCAAACGGTTACGAAACCGCTTATTATGGCAAATGGCATGTGGGCAATTCCAAAATGGATAAAACCAAAGATTGGCATGGATTTGAACAATATGAAGACCTGAGAAACGACACAAAGATTCGTCAGCTTTCAAATGACTTTATCAAAAAGGAGCATGATAAGCCTTTTTTTATGATCACTTCCTACCTAAACCCACACGATTGCTGCGAATTGGCAAGGAATATGTCCGGCATGAACGATAACTACCACGATGGTGCTGTAGAAGAAAATGCCAATTTGGCCATTACGCCATTCCTACCAACAAATTTTAGAATTCCTCCTAATGAGCCGGAAGGCTTTTCTGTTAGGCGTACGCCTGATTCTACAGATGTGAGCATGTTTAGAAAGCATCCTGTAAAATATTGGGACGAGACCAAATGGAGACAATATATGTATGGCTATGACCGACTGGTGGAAAAAGTAGATGCGCACATTTTGAGAATGCTTGAGGAGCTTGAAAAAAGTGGACAGCTAGAGAACACCATTATTATCTATACCTCTGACCATGGCGACGGGCATGCTGCCCATGAGTGGAACCAGAAGATGACTTTTTATGAGGAGTCTGTCAATGTACCATTTATCATTTCCTACAAAGGAAAATCAAGTGCTGGCATAATTGATAAAAAAACCTTGATCAATACCGGTCTGGATATTTTCACCACCATAAGCGGCATGACAGGCATCGAGCATGACGAGGTACTTCTAGGCATTGATTTACAACCGAGTGTAATGAAGAAATCTATCGTAGATCCAACCAAAAGAAACTATGTGGTTTCAGAGATGAATCAATTGGCTGTAGAAGGTAGATCATTTACTGGTCGCATGGTGCTCACCGATAGGTTTAAGTATGTATTATTCGATGGTGGTAAAAACCCGGAACAACTCTATGATTTGGAAGTAGATCCGGGTGAGCTGAATCCCGTGACGGATAATCCGGAATTCGCCTATCAACTTAAAGCACATCGGGAGATGCTCAAAGAATGGATAGTTGAAAGCGACGATGTCTTCAAAAAATCCTCAATCCCCAACTAATGATGAGCCTTTTTAAAAAATTGTTCTGTTTACTATTAATAGTCGGTTGTGCAAGTTTGGGCGGGAATTATAAGGAAGTAGCTAAAGAGGATTTTCACCTCTACCTGCTCATCGGGCAATCCAATATGGCCGGAAGGGGAGCGATTGAAGCCATTGATACGCTCGTGCACCCCAGGGTTTTTGCCCTGGACAGCCTGATGCGCTGGAAACCGGCAAAAGACCCTTTACACTTTGACAAATCCATTGCCGGTACGGGTCTTGGACTTACCTTCGGCAAGACAATGGCTGCTGCAAATCCCAGAGCGAAAATCGGGTTGATTCCCTGTGCAAAAGGGGGGAGTTCCATCAATCAATGGTTCAGGGATTCCCTGCACAAACAAACAAATTCCTACCCGTACAATGAGATGGTGGTGAGGACAAAAACAGCAATGAAGACGGGCACGTTAAAAGGGATTTTATGGCATCAGGGAGAATCTGATAGCGAGTCTAGAAAAGCGATAGATGGCTATTCCTCAAAATTCAACGCAATGATAGATTCATTGCAGAAGGATTTGGGAATCGTTGATGTTCCCATAATAATTGGTGAGTTGGGCCATTTTAGGTATGCCAGTAAGCCATTGAGTAAAAGGCTTAACCATGTTTTTGCTGAAATTGCAAATTCCAGTCGACGTATACGATTAGCAACTGGTGAAGGATTGGGGCATAAAGGTGATGGCACTCATTTCGATTCAAAATCCCTAAGAACCTTTGGAGAAAGGTATGCAAATGAACTTCAAAAGATTAAATAAATGCTGAAAAAGACCCTAATCTACAATTTGGGTTGTATTGGTTTTAAGTTATTGAAATCTAATTTTTTTATAATAAAATCCATCTCGTAATTTTGTTTGACTTAAGGTCAGCTATCAGCCAGTCATAAAAAGACCCATGAGGTTAAAATCACACGTAATTTCCCTTCTAGTGTGTATCACGCTTCTGAACCTCGCTTTCTGTCAATACCCGGAAGGGTAGATTGTCTATTTTACAACGGGTTTTAAAATGGGTGAAGTGACGGATTCATCCGTGGTAATCTGAATCCAGTTAAAAAAATAACCAAAGGCAATCGGCATCAAACACCGGCAAGACACGACCCCTGCCTACCGTCCTATTGACTTTGATGACACACTTCTCGTAAGACAGATGGATGGCGTGGTGCCCGGCAGCCTTGGTCAGGTAAAACAACCTTAACCTCAAACGATACGCTGCTGCAAACCGGCTGGGAGGATGTAACCTCTTACAAGGACTATAGGTTAAACAAATTATTTCAGGACTGATTGCCAAACAAATCCTATACCGCCTTGTTGGAGGGTAGAAAAACCAAGGAGGGGACAATCTCCAAAATTGAGGGGAGTTTCAAAACAACGCCTGCTAAAGAGGAGGTGGTACGAGTTAATTTCATCTCCTCCACCTGTCAATAGTTCTGGAACTACGATGACGATTAAAGAGCTTCAAAATTTATGACGCCATGCGAAAATTGAGTCCTTATTTTCATAGTCAAACGGGAAATTACTTATATTATGACTGGCACGGCCCTTTAGTATAGTCCTCCTTCCTATTTTAACCGTTATTGGGGATAACCAATGGCTTGCTTTTACGATTGTAAACATCTCATTTTTTGGTGTTACAATTATTGAAGTCAATAAGTTTCTCTATTTTTCGGAACACAAGAAAAAAAGGGAAGGTGTCTTCAATTTTTACAAAGACAATAAATTAGATTCCAATTTTCTGAAAAAAACCTAGCACGGAGAAAGATTGAAATGGCGTTGGCAATTTTGGACAACAAACTATATAACGAAATAGGATAGGATTTTTTCTTTACAGAAAGTACGGTCTTTAAACACGCTTCGAATATCTTAAAAAAAACCAATACAAAGAATCGTATTTAGTTCAGAACTCGATTTAAATCGAAAGAAAAGTAACCCATATCTTCTTATCAACAGAATTCAATTATAAGCTAGACACTACGGATATCCGTAGGCGATAAATTCAGGTTATTCTGTATATGAATACGGGAATTCATTTTATCTCAAATCACATCAGACTAAATTGAAGTATGAAATTAGCAACCAATTTACCACAAATGAGGTCAATTATTAGTATCGTTGTAGAATAAAATCAATCTGCATATTCCAATTCCCAGCCGCAAATTGAGAGGATATTTTATACAGGAAATTGCTATTTGTATATTAAAAAATTAGAAAAGCTACAAAGAAAAACTTCAACTCTGTAAGCATTCAAAAAAAATATAACGGGTCTGATAACAGTCTTAAATTTCAAATTACTTCAGCACAAGTAATTAGGTTTTTAGAATTTTCTAGTTTATTAAAATTAGCACATATGTTGTTTTAGGTGACATACTCAATATAATGTAACATATCTGTTAGAAGATGGGAACATTAGTGCTATTAATTACCATTTTTAAAAAATATTTTTATGTATAAATACGAGCTAATTTAATGTTTAACAGAATTAACCCCAAATACATCAAAATGGAACTACAAATCAAATCGCAAGATTTTACTAAAAATGGTATGTCATTTATTTTGCTATTGCTTGTTTTTGGAACAATGCAAGCCCAAACCTCAAATATTATCTATAGAGATGGTGCTGGAAAACTAAATTATGTTTCAGATGTAGAAGATAATAGGATTCCCGATTTTAGTTTCGCCGGATACAAGTCTGGAGAAGCAGCTATCCCAACTGTACCTGTTGTAAGAACAATAAGTCCAATTTCTGGGGATAATAGAGCGCATATTCAAGCAGCTATAGATGCAGTTTCGGCAAGGCCTTTAGTGAATGGCATCCGAGGGGCTGTATTGTTGAGAAGAGGTGAGTATGAAGTTGTAGGTTCTGTTTATATAAGACATAGTGGTGTTGTGCTTCGTGGGGAAGGAAATGGCAGTAACCCCGCATCGAATACTATAATTTTTTCTCCTGAAAGAAACAGTAGGAATAGTTTGAATGTCATAAGAGTTGAAGGCGAAGCAAGTTCTGGACGATATATTTCTACCTCCGATATTTTGTCAGGCACAGAGTCGGCTATAACCAATGATTTTTTACCCGTAAATTCAAGATCGTTCAGAGTAGCTAATGCTGGCTTATATGCAGTAAATGATATTGTATGTATTTACCGTAAGCCAGAGAACGAATGGTTTCAACTGGTTGACGGAGGAGGGGTAGTAAATGATGCTCCATGGTCTGCATCTACGAATCTTTTAATGGTATATCCAAGAAAAATTACGGCAATCAATGGTAATACGGTTATTGTAGATCAGCCTGTTTACGAACATATTTTTGGCAATGGGGTAACCACAACAACACTATTTAAACTCAATACCCTCAATGACAGGTTTATAAGCAATGTGGGTTTAGAAAACTTTAGGGTAACAGCGGGTTATACTAGTGCGAATGTAAACAGGGATTTTAATGCGAGAGGTTGTGTGCAATTTGATGGCGTTTGGGACAGCTGGGCAACAGATGTTGTTACAGAAAATTTTTGGTTTTCAGGTTTTGATCTTCGTACTACAAACAGAATTACGCTAGACCGTTGCGAGGCACTAGATCCTATATCACCAATTACCGGAGGATATAGGTATAATTTTAATATGAATTTTGGTGCCAACAACATTCTAGTTAAGAACTCCAAGGCAACTAAAGCTAGGCATGCTTATACCTCTAATGGAGCGTCATTTGTTTCTGGAATTGTTTTTTTAAATTGCACGTCGGAAGAAGATAATGCCGCAATTGAAGGGCATAGGTTGTGGTCACAGGCATTATTATTTGATGGACTGACCGTTACAAATCCCAATGTTGCAGCAGTTTTAGGCTTATACAATCGAGGAGATTTTGGTACGGCTCATGGATGGTCTAGTGCCCATTCCGTTGTTTGGAATTCTAGCAGTACAAAGAGAAACACAAGATTTATAGTTCAAAAACCGCCTACGGCTCAAAACTATGCTATGTTTAATAATGCAAGTGTAAATAATAGCGGGCCATTCCCTGGTCCACGAGGTTATTATCAAGGCACAGGGCAAACAGCTCCTTTTCCATCTTTATATGAAGCACAGCTAACTGATCGACTAGCCCATGGCGTATTACCAGATGCACCAGCAAGAGTAGCGGCTTCACGGGTAAATGGTAACCTTAGCATCTCTTGGTTAGATAACTCAGGAGAAGAAGATGGGTATGTTATCGAAATATCAACAGATGGTGGTGCAACATACAGGACTTTAGCCACAGTAGCAGCAAATGAACAACAGTATGTAACACCAATGAATAATGCTACTTATGATTTTAATAATGCCGATTTCCAAATATATGCTAGAAAAGAAAGCAACAAATCATCAAGAAGAAAATTTACTTTAGCAACAACAGGTGGTGGTAACCCATCTCAAGATGCAGATGCTTATGTAAGAGGAGGCACCTATGCTAACACTAATTACGGAACAAGTACTGCCTTGGAAGTTAAAGAGGCTAATAATGCCGATTTTGATAGAATGAGTTTTTTGAAGTTTAACTTGAATAGCGTCTCTAATTCTAATATAAGAAGTGCAAAAATTAGGTTAAAAGTAAGGAGGACTGAAGCAGGTGCGCAACATACTATGCGTTTTGTAGAAAATGATAGTTGGACAGAAACAGGTATTACTAGGAACAACATGCCTGTTGCAGGGAGTTTAGTTAGTACACAATCCGTGCCAGCAGTAAATCAGTGGATAGAGTTTGATGTAACTTCTTTAATAACCCAAGAGTTAACTGGAGATCGAATTTTAAGTGTACGATTATCAGAATCGAATAATACCCTGGTTAGCTACCATTCTATGAATGCCACCAACCCTAACGATAGACCGCAAATACAGTATGAATTTGTTGCTATTAGAGCCGAAGAAGACGCATTTGTTAGAGGCGGTACCTATGCTAATACAAATTATGGCACAGATACAAGTCTTATAGCTAAAGATGCTAACAACGTGAGTTTCGATAGGGTGAGTTTTTTGAAATTTGATTTAAGTAATATTCCCAATAATGTTAGTAACGCAAGAGTTAGGCTCAAGGTAAATAGAACTGAGGCTGGAGCACAACACAGCTTGCATTTTATATCTAATGATACCTGGACAGAAAGCGGTATTACATGGAATAATAGGCCAGCGACAGCAAGTTTAATTGGCACAGAATCTGTACCAGAAGTAAATAGATGGATAGAATTTGATGTTACATCTAGACTAGACCAAGAGCTAAATGGCGATGGTATACTTAGTGTTCGAATCTCTGAATCTAATGCGAATAATACGAATGTTGAATACTATTCTAATGATGTGGCAAATATCGCAGATCGGCCTCAATTGTTATATGATTTAATCCGAAGTACATCTACCCAAAAGTCGCAAACGACTGAAGTTCTCTTGGTTGATGATTTTGAAAAAATGTTAGAAGGATTAGAAATATATCCGAATCCTGTGAGCTCAACTATTTTTATTGAATCTGCTGAAAACATAAAAAATGTCAAAATATTTAGTATAGATGGCAGAATGATACCTATCCATAAAGAGGTAGAAGTGAATGATAACACATTTAGTATCAATGTTGATTCACTAGTGCCAGGTATTTATATCCTGTATTTTGAAGATAACAAGGGTAACCAGATACAAAGAAAAATTATAAAAAATTAATGAAATTTCTTTTGATGGTGTGCGCTTTTAAACTGGTAGTACTCAATAACCATTCTAAAGAAAGAACAGTTCCTATAGCTTCTGAAAAGCCAGAGTATTAAAAAAGATGGTTGCAGGATTAGAAAAAGTTAAGGGGTCTTGGAGCTTGAGTCGAGAAGGAAAAGATGATCAGTTGTAAAAGGTTAAAAACTTTATAAATTAAAATAAAAGTCAATCACAATGAGTTTTTTTCAATATTCTAAAAATAGAAATATTGGTCAGCTAATTGTGAAAATTTCATTATTTCTGTTTCTTCTCTTATTTATTCATGCAAAATTGTGCTTAGTAAGATAATTTCAATATATGAATTTTTAGCGTAAACCTTATGAAAAGTATGAAAAAAATCTTTTTGATAATAGTGGGATTTCTGGTGGTTATGTCTGGAAAATCTCAGACTGTAGAAAAGCCCAATGTCATTTTTATTGCGGTTGACGATTTGAATGACTGGGCCGGCTATATGGGCGATAACCAAACAATCACGCCACATATGGATGCACTGGCCTCACAAGGAACTTTTTTTAATTCCGCTCATTGTCAATATGCGGTCTGCGGTCCCTCACGTGCCAGCGTAATGTCAGGAATGTATTATCATAATTTAGGCTTTGGAGTTGAAGGAAGCCTACAGAAGGAAGATGAGGAAGTGGTTGATGCGGTCAAAAACAAAGGATCCTCCTTGGTTTATCAATATTTCGCGGATCATGGCTACAAGACGATGGCGGCTGGTAAGCTTCTTCACCATCACGTTCCAGAAGAAACAGTTGATGTATCTCATGGCCGGGGTTCATGGGACTTCAACCTGGATGAAAATGGAGAAAAGAAGAGACTAAACTGGTTCGGCTCAAAGGGACTGCTGGATTGGGGACCTATAAATAAACCGGAAAATGAAATGAGTGATTACAAAGCTGCTGAATGGGCTGTAGATCAACTCTCACAGGAGCATGATAAACCATTC
>JBAQZZ010000164.1:0-29892 GCA_049791475.1 Flavobacteriaceae bacterium
ACATCTGCATATTTTAAATCCCCAGGTGCTGTATTTTCAATATCAAATTGTGTAGGAGAATTGGCAATCTCATTAATATCCTGAAAAACTCCTATAGCCTGCAAGCCATAATATGATTGAAATGGAGCACCTATTCTTATAACACTAATATTTGAAACAGTTTCCTCACCACCATCACCTAAACCAGTAACCTCATTTTTTATAAATTTAGTCATGTTTCCACCAATATTAAATTTGGCATCTCCCAAATTGCCACGGTAACTAATTCCTAGTTCTAAACCTCTATTAATCATAGATGCTGCATTTTGAGCTCCTAAAGTACCTACACCAAGTGTTCGGGGTATTGGAAATTTATCGTAAAGAATATCTTTACTATTTCTATTAAAATAATCTGCAACAACCTCTATTTTATTTTTAAACAAACTCAAGTCTAATCCAATATTATATTGCTCTGTCTCTTCCCATCTAATAAAAGGGTTTGCCAAATTAGTAATAGCTACACCAACTAAAAGATTATCATCACCTAATACATAATCTTGACCTGCATTGTATGTTTGATAAGGAATCCCGTTTCCAATTCTATCATTACCGCTTATACCCCAACTGGCTCTTAACTTTAAGTTAGTTATAGTTGAACTATTAGCTAAAAAAGGTTCTTCAGATATATTCCAACCCACGGAGCCAGAAGGAAAATTCCCGTATACATAATCTGGACCAAATTTTGAGGATCCATCACGCCTTAGATTAAATTCAGCTAAGTATTTTCCTTTATAGTTGTAATTAATCCTACCAAAAAATGATTGGGTTACCTCATCAAATTCACCACCACCACCAACAGAAGGATCGGTAAGACCATCTGCTTTAAATTCAAATAATCCATTTGTTGGAAAGCCACTAACTCGTCCGTTAAAGCCATCTGGTCTAGTATATAATAGGGCATGACCTAGCAAAACACCTAATTCGTGAACCTTATTGAAGGTTTTATTATATCTTAAAATATTTTCATTTAATAATGTGTAATTAAAGCTTGTTGAGTTAGAAAGTGTATTTAATTGATCATCAATCACAATAGTACCATCATAAGCCCTTAGTGTTGCTGTTGGATTAAAATCAGATACATTGGAATAAATGATATTAGCACTCCCACTAGTTTCAAATGAAAGGTTATCTGTAAATTTTATTGTTGCTCCTAGTCTTTGACTAATATTTATTTGATCACTTAAAAATTCTCCTAAAAAACCTCTTCGTAAAGGGTTTTGGGTTAAGAAAGATGGGTTGCCATTTTCCCAAGCACCATCAACAATACCATATTCGCCGTTACTATAAAATACAGGAATGGTTGGAGCTGTTCGCTGTAATGAAAAGTAAATTCCATTATCACCACTAAATGCAGATTGAACACCATCATCATTAAAACCTGTTCCAGTTGGGCCCTCTATTTTTCTCCAAAAAGTGTTAGTCACACTACTAAGTGTAAACCAATCTTTTAGTTTAGAATTAATATTAAAACTTAAATTATAACGCTCATTTTTGAATTTACTTTTTACAATAGCATCTTGACCTAAATAACCAATAGAGAGTCTGTAGGTTGTTTTTTCATTTCCTCCTGAAAATGAAAAATTATGATTTTGTATGGAAGCCGTTCTTAGTATTTCCTCAGCCCAATTAGTATCTGCAAACTGATCTGGTAAACTACCTGTTCTTATAGCCTCTACTTGGGCATCGGTATATCTAGGCAAAAACCCTGGGCCATCTTCGTTTCTAAATTTTTCATTAATTAAATTAGCATAATCCAACGCACCAAGAAATTCTGGAAGAACTGTTGCTTCTTGAACCCCATAATAACTGTTATAGCTTATTTCAAACTTATTTTCTTTACCTTTTCTTGTAGTAACTAGAATAACACCGTTTGCACCTCTGGCTCCATAAATAGCACTAGCAGAAGCATCTTTTAAAACCGTTACACTTTCAATATCTGAAGGTGCTAAACTGTTAAAAGCTGCTAAATCATCATACTGAATATTATCGATAACAACTAAAGGTGTCGTATTGCCAAAAGTACCAATACCTCTTATAACAATTGACGAACCATCAGCTCCCGGGTTACCATTACCTTGTGTTAATTGTACCCCAGAAAAGCGACCATATAGTAATTGTGCTGAGTTTGTTACTGGTTGGTTAACTTCTTCTTTAAAAGTGACCGACTGTACCGACCCTGTTAAGTTGACTTTCTTTTGGGTACCGTACCCAACAACAACTACTTCATCAAGTAAAGCAGTATCTTCTTCTAAAATTATTTGATACGTTTTTTTAGCATCAACAGTTACTCTTGTTTTTTTAAACCCAATATAGGATATTTCCAAAATATCACCCTGTTTGGCGTTAATTGAAAACCCACCATCAAAGTCTGTTGTAGTACCCGTTTTTGTGTTTGCAATAATAACTGTTGCTCCTGGCAAGGGTTGTGAATTGCTGTCCATTACCGTTCCAGTAATAGTGTTTTGTGAAAACGCTAATTGCCCTATTGGGATTATTAGCAGAAAATAAAAGATAAATACTTTCATAAATAATTTAGTTTTGAGTTTATTTAGTTTTTGAGTTTGGTTTTGGTCATGAAAGTTGCATCACCGAAACGTTAGATTACAAATATCGAAACAATATGAAAAAGGGGATAGGTTAAATAGGGCAATAAGGGGTTCAAATAAATCAATTACAGTAAGAACAAGGGATTTGACTACTTATTATTGATAATCTCCTTGTATTTTGAAGGTAAACAGTTAAACTGCTTTTTAAAGGATGTTTTAAAATATTTATAATCATTAAACCCAACTTCATAAGCTATTTGGTTCAGATTTAAATCTGATGATAACATAAGATGTGCGGCTTTTTTTAAACGTATAGATCTAATAAAGGCGGTTAATGAAAGTCCTGTTAAGGATTTAATTTTTCTGTATAAAGTGGATTGACTCATATGCAATTCATCCACCATGTTCTCTATACCAAATGATGCGTTATCAAGATTTTCCTCAACTAATAAAATAGCTTTATGGATAAAAACATTTTCAGTATCTGTATCAATTTCAATTTCTGAGGCTGTGGGCTCAAACCGAACTTTATTTAATAAATGCGCTCTTAATTTTTCTCTATTTTCCAATAAGCTTTCAATTCTGGCTTTAATTACTTTGGCATCAAAAGGCTTTGTAACGTAATCATCGGCACCTGTTTTTAGGCCTTCAATTTCAAATACAGTGGATGTTCTTGCAGTAAGTAGTATGATTGGAATATGAGAGGTAGTAATTTGTGATTTTAATTCTTTGCACAAAGTGATACCATCTTTTCCTGGCATCATAACATCGCTTATAATTAAATCTGGTATGTCTTTCGAAGCCTTGTCAAATCCCGAATCGCCGTTATTGGCTTGAATTACAGTGTAGGTATCTGATAGTATATCCTTGAGGTAATTTAAAATCTCTAAATTGTCATCAATTATCAAGACAGAATGTTCTTTTGCTTCGATGCTAAGATTATCAACCAAAATTGGTGCTTCAAAAGTATTGTATCCTTTAATATTATCAGAATTAATAAAATCTTCATCAATTGAGCCTTCATATAAATTTGGATCCATAGCGAGTTTAATAATAAATTCTGTTCCAACATTAATTTCACTAGCTACTGTAATGTTCCCGTAGTGTAATTCAACTATTTTTTTTGAAAACGACAAACCAATACCGCTACCTATCATTCTAGCTGTATTTGCAGATTTTATTTGAAAAAACCTATTGAATATTTTATTAACATCTTCTGGATTCATTCCAATACCAGTATCTTTTATTGAAATGATGCAGAATTTAGAATCACTGTCTATTTTCATAGTAATTTCATCACCAGAATTTGTGTATTTAATGGCGTTTGATAATAAATTACACAATACTATTTCCATTTTAGTTCTGTCAAAAGGAAAAAGAATTTCTTCTTGATTGGTTTTAAATTTATAGTTTATATTTTTTGCTTTTGCAGCTTCTTTAAAATAGAGATGAACTTCTTTTGAGAACCTAGCAAAGTTACCTTTGGAAACATTGAGTTTTAATAAACCTTGATCGGCTTTTCTAAAATCTAATAATTGATTTATAAGATTTAAAAGTCTATTGGTATTTCTATCAATATAGCTTAGGTTTTTATAAATTTTAGGAGATAGGTTTTTATTTTCTAAAAGTTCTTTTAATGGACTTATAATTAGCGTTAAGGGCGTTCTAAATTCGTGTGAAATATTAGTAAAGAAAATTAATTTAGCTTCTGTTAATTCTATTTCTTTTTCCTTATCTATTCTAGCAATTTCTAAGTTGTTTTTTAGTTTTAGTTTATAATTGTTTGATCTAATTAAATAAATTATTATGGCTAGTAGTAAAAGGGAATAAATAAAAATGGCTAATGCGCTTTTCCAAGGAGAGCCTAATAATATAATGTTTATAGATTTAGGTTTACTCCAATTTTGGTTATCGCGAGAACCTTCAACTTTAAGTGTATAATTTCCAGGAGATAGGCCAGCAAAATTAATTTCATTTTGGTTTTGTAAACCTATCCATTCATCTTGATAACCATCTAATAAATAACGGTATTTAATATTTAATTGACCCAAATAGTCATTGGCAATAAACCGTGTTGAGAAAAAATTATCTTGATGAGTTAACCTTATTTTATTGGCATGATTGAAATTTTTATTTAAAATATCACTTCCGGGTTTATACTCAATTAATTCATTGTTAACTCTTAGTGTTGTGAAAATGATTTCGGGTACAGCATTAAAATCTTTGATGTTTGATGGATTAAAAAAAGTGATGTTATCAAAACCTCCAAAAGCTATAAACTCATTATTATAATTATAAAAACTTCTATTATTAAATGATGTTGATTTAACACCGTTAATAGCGCCATAGCTTATAAGTGATTTGTTTGAATCATTATATTTAACAATTTCAGTATGGGTAGTTAACCATAAATTAGATTTATCATCAAAGGTTATGGCACATATAAAATCGCTATTGAGACCATCTTTTTGAGTGATAATGCCCTCTATTGTTAATTTGTTGTTTTCATAATTAAGTTTTATTAAACCACTTGGCGTTGCTAACCATATATGATTGCCTTTTAAGGCTATGGAATTGATTATTACACTTGGTAATTTTTCTTTTAATAGTCTAGATTGATGAATGAATAATTTTTCTTTTTTATCAAACAGGTGCAACCCATTGTAGGTACTAACCCAAATATTGTTATTTTCATCTTCTTCAATAGCTGTAATTCTATTACTCTCTATTTTATATTTGTTATTAACATTTTCTGAGTAAATTTGATATAAATCATTTTTGGCAATATTTTCTAAAGTAACTATGGCAAGCCCAAGTTGCTGTGTGCCTATGTAGAGTTTATTGTTATTAACTAAAAACGATGTAACCTTACCAAGTTCTTTTGAGGAAAAAATTATTTCTTCTAATTTAAGATCATAAATATGAAATCCGAATTGAGTTCCTACATAAAGCTTTTGGTCGTTTTCATATAGGGCGTTAACTTTTACATTTCCAATGTCTTTTATTTGCGATAAATTTGAAAAATCGGTACCATGCCAGAGCCCTAAAAATAAGGTGCCAACAAATACTTTTTGTTTATTTTTATAGATACTAGTGCAATTTAAAAATCCTTTTAATTTTTTATTATTTATAAGATTTTCTACATTATTAAACCCATTACCTTCTAATAATTTTACAACACCACCACTAGCCGTAGCCAACCAGGTTACATTATTTTTATCATGATGTATATTTAGAATAGTATTGTAATTACCACTAATTTTTCCAGAACTTTCAGAAACCAAATCAATTTTACTGAACATGGAAAGGTTGTCATTACTGCGGTAAACCCCTCGCCCCCAAGTACCAATCCATAGCCTGTTATATTTATCTAAGGACAGTTTTTTTGAAAAATTACTGGTTACAGCTGTTTCCAGTTCTTCAATAGATTCCGTGTAGAAATTAAAATTATATATTTTAGTAGTATTACCAGCTAATGTTATCCAAATTTTATTTCGGCTAGGATCAGAAAGTATATCTGTTATTTGGCCTTTTAGATCGTAAATTTTTGGTTTGGCACTCGATGCATTATAGGCATGTAATTTAGTGCCACTACATAACCACATATTGTCTTTAAAATCTTTTGTTATACTGTATATTTGTTGCGAATAATTATAGTGATTAATTAGTTTTTCATTTTTAAAATCAATTACAAAAACCCCATCTTTCCAAGTGCCAATCCAAATATTTCCGTTTTTATCTTGAGATAACGCTGTAATTCTTAAGACACCTTCTTTAGCGAGATTAATTAAATAATTAAAATTTTTTACCTGATTGGTTTTAACATCTAAATAAGATAATCCTCCACTTTTTGTGCCAATCCAAATATTAGATTCGTTGTCCTTAAAAAGCACTTCAATATTCTCATTAAGTAAATTTTTATATTTTTCACTAGGCTTTACATACTCAAAATCATAACCATTATACTTCGTTATACCATTTTCTGTACCTATCCATTTAACATTTAAATCATCACTAACAATGCTTGTTGTATAATTGTGTGATAGCCCTTGTTGCGTTGTTATAAAATCTACAACATAATTGATTTCATTTTCTTGAGAATGAATTATAAGAAATAATAAGAAACAGATTAATGTTATTAGTTTTTTCATAGGGAATTATAACAGACAGGCTATTATTTTAATACGTATATCTTTTAGTAAATGTAAAAAAATAATCTTTGCCATTCCAGTGTAATTTACGCTATTGATTGTATCCACCCATTAAATGATTTATTTACCCCCTTAACTCTGTCTTTGTAATTCTATTTTTGAATGTAGATTCATAAGGTTGAATTATACTTTAAATATATCTTGAGTAAAATGACAAAAATCCTATTCTTATTTATTTTACTCTTCTGCGGATGCTCTTTATTATCAGCACAAAATCAATTCAATAATTTAAAAGCACTACCAAATATAATAGTAATATTAGTAGATGATTTAGGTTATGAAGATGTTGGTTTTAATGGATGTAAAGATATCCCAACACCAAATATCGATAAGATTGCTACAAAAGGTGTAAAATTTACAAATGCTTATGTAAGTTATGCGGTTTGTGGCCCTAGTAGAGCAGGTTTAATCACAGGGCGCTATCAAGATAGATTTGGATTTAGTAGAAATCCATTATTCGCACCAAACGATCCAAATATGGGTTTGCCATTAAGTGAAGAAACCCTAGCTAGTACTTTAAAAAAGTCAAATTATAAATCAATAGCAATAGGAAAATGGCATTTGGGGGCACATGAAACACTTCGACCTTTAAAAAGAGGATTTGATGATTTTTATGGGTTTTTAAGTGGTGGTCATCAATATTTTCCAGAAAATTGGACATTACAAGATGAATATGAAGTTAAGACCCAATATGATGCTTATAACACAAAATTACTAAGAAATAATACACGGGTTGAAGAAACAGAATATTTAACGGATGCTTTATCCAGAGAAGCTGTTAGCTATATTGACAAATATAAAGACCAACCTTTCTTTATGTATTTAGCTTACAACGCTCCACATGCGCCATTACAAGCAACTGAAAAATATTTAAATAGATTTCATATTATTAAAGACAAAAAAAGAAAAACCTATGCTGCTATGGTAAGTGCTGTAGATGATGGTGTTGGTGATATTTTAAACAAATTAGAAACATTATCTCTTACAGAAAACACTATAATCTTCTTTTTATCTGATAATGGCGGGCCAGAAAACCATAATACATCAAACAATGGTGTTTTAAGAGGTGGCAAAGGGGATGTTTTTGAAGGTGGCATTCGAGTGCCTTTTGCCATGATTTGGCAAAATAAAATAGCTGCTAATATGGTTTATGACAAGCCTATTATATCACTAGATATTTTTGCAACTGTTATAGCTCAAACAAAAACACCTCTTGAAACTAAAAACCCTATTGATGGTGTAAACTTAATGCCTTTTTTAACTGGAGAAAATAATGAAGCACCACATGAGTATTTATTTTGGAGAAAGTTTGATGCCAATGACTACGCATGTCGGAATACCATTGGCCAAAAAATTGCTAGAAGAAAAGACATTAATATGTTATTCGATTTGGGAAATGACATATCAGAAACTAACAATTTAATAGAAAAAAAACCTCAATCTTTTCAAAATCTAAAAACTACTTATGAAGATTGGAGAAATCAAATGATAGATCCTATTTTTTTAGGTTTAGGAGAAGATTTAGAATACAACAAATTACATCCAAATAGATTTCATCGAAAAAATAATTAACATAAAAAATAAAACCATTTACATGAAAAAAATAGTTTATTTAATTCTTGTCTCATTATTAATAAGTACATCTTGTAAAAAAGATAATAAGTCTCAAGAAAAACAAGTATCGAATCAAGTCCCTGAAAAACAACCAAATATCATTTTAATATATGCTGATGATTTAGGATACGGAGATGTAAGTGCATACGGCGCTACCGAAATAAAGACTCCCAATATGGATAAATTAGCAAACGGAGGTGTAAAATTCACTAATGGTTATGCTACATCAGCTACTTGTACGCCAAGTAGATATGCTTTGTTAACGGGCATCTATCCTTGGCGAAATAAAGAGGCCAAAATATTACCAGGTACAGCGCCACTTCTTATTGACACTGCACAAGTGACTATACCAAAAATGTTAAAAACAAAAGGTTATCATACGGGCATAGTGGGGAAATGGCATTTAGGTTTGGGTAATGGCAATGTAGATTGGAATACACATATTTCTCCCGGACCAAATGAAGTTGGCTTTGATTATAGCTACATTATGGCGGCTACACAAGACAGAGTGCCAACAGTTTATATTAAAAATGGGTATGTTGATAATTTAGATTTAAATGACCCTATTCAAGTAAATTATGATAAAAATTTTGAAGGAGAACCAACAGGAACAGATAATCCTGAACTTTTAAAAATGGTCGGCGATCCTCAACACAGTAACAGTATTAATAATGGAGTTCCAAGAATAGGGTATATGAAAGGTGGCGCATCTGCAAAATGGATAGATGAAGATATGGCTGACCACTTTTTATCTGAAGCACAAAACTATATAAAACGACAAAGTGACAAACCATTTTTCTTGTATTACGCCTTACAACAACCTCATGTACCCCGAACACCAAACCCCAGATTTGTTGGAACATCAGGGATGGGTCCTCGAGGAGATGTTATTGTAGAAGCAGATTGGTGTATTGGTGAGCTATTAAAAACTTTAGAAGATGAAGGCTTATTAGAAAACACTCTAATAGTTTTCTCTAGTGATAACGGACCTGTTTTGGATGATGGCTACGCCGATAGTGCGGTTGAAAAACTTGGCAATCATAAACCTTGGGGAGAACTAAGAGGTGGAAAATATAGCCTTTTGGAAGCTGGTACTCGTGTCCCATTCACTACCTATTGGAAAGGAACAATAGAACCTCAGGTTTCAGACGCATTGGTTTCTCAAATTGACTTATTAGCATCATTATCATCCCTTTTTGACACTGATATTCCTGATACCGATAGCCAAAACTTATTAGATGTATTTTTAGGAAAAGCCAACGAGGGAAGAGAAAACCTAATTATTGAAGCCACAACACGAACTGCATTTAGACAAGGCGATTGGATTTTAATTCCGCCATACAAGGGGCCAGCGGTAAACAAGATTAAAAACATAGAAACTGGAAATTCAAAAGAATATCAGCTATACAACTTAAAAGAAGACATTGGTCAAAAAAATAATTTAGCAAAAATGCATCCAGATAAACTAGAAGCGATGTTAAAAGAATTTGAATCTATTAGAGGAGGGGCGTATAACGAAATTGAACAACCAGATTTCAAATAAATATCAGTGATTATGAAAAAGAACCTTTTATTATTTTGCATTTTAATGACTTCCGTTTGGGGTTATTCACAACAATTAACTTGGACTGGAAACGCTGCTAATAATGATTTTTTTGATGAAGCCAACTGGCAAGACACCAACACAAGTCTTCCTCCAGCATCGGGAACAATAGATGCTAATCAAGCTGTTAATTTAGATTTACAATTACACAATGTCAATACTACTGTAATGGCATCTGGAATTATCAGTCTTGGTACGGGAAGTTTATCAGTTACAAACTCTAGCCTTCAAGCTAATGCTTTTTCAGGAGGAAGTGTATCCATAAACACTGATGGCTACGTAGATTTAAGTGCCGTTAATCCTTTTCAAAATAACGTAAGTATCGATTTTGTTTCAGGTATAGGCTGGATAAGAACATTAAATAAAAAAGGTGTTGACATTAATAATGACAATCTAGGACAGATTACTGTCAATGGCTCAGCGTCAGTTTATGAATCAAACCTTAGGTTGGATAATTATTATTTTGAGGGTACGGTTATTAGAAGTAACAATTTATCAACAACGCCGCTAACGCTTTATGATAATTCAAATTTACAAGGCACTTCAGCAAGTCTAAGTTTAGATATTATTCACAGTGGTTCTGGAATTCCAAACACCATGGATAACAAAGGCGAATCATTTGTTCTCAAAAAAGGATATATGGCTACTTTTGCAATTAATGAGGATGGGACGGGGAAAAGCAAAAATTATATAGCCTCTGAAGCTGATTTAATCATTAATGAATTTCCAAATTATTTATTGAATGACGTTTCGTTTATAAGGGTCATTCCATGGAACTGGGTCACAAAAAAAGGGATAAATGGACCAGTTATCAGTAGTGATTTAAACAATACTTGGAACTATAGATGGGCCAACACGGGGGTTTCGTCCATAGATGTTGAGTATGCGCCAATGTCTTTTGGAAGGTTTGGAGCAAACCAAGATTCGGACATAGATATATACACAGGAAAATATAAAGCAACGCATGTTTTGGGTTTTAATGAAGCCGATAATTGCAATGCTCAGGGTGGTGTTAATGGATTTTGTGATACAGATGTGGCAGTAGACCATTATAAAAGACTTGTTAGAACTGGTTTAAGAACCGTGTCACCAAGCTGTACAGAATCCGCTGGCGTTCAGGCTAATGGATGGCTTAAAGAATTTTATGATAAAGCCAATGCACTAGATATAAGAATAGACGTTATTGGGGTACACTGGTACGATTGGGGTAATAACCCAGCAACCAACACAAATCCAACTCCACAATCTGTATTCAATAGGTTTGTAACCTATTTGGAAGATATATATAATTTGTATGGTTTACCTATTTGGATTACTGAGTTCAATGCCAACCCAAACCGATCTAATGCCATAAATTATGCCTTTATGCAATTGGCACTACCGTATTTGGAAACCCTAGACTATGTTGAAAGATACTGCTGGTTTGAACCAAGTTCTGGTACTGCGGATTTTTATGAAGCAGATGGAACCACACTAACGAATGTTGGTAATTTTTATAAAAACCAAGTGTCAACCTCTGCCGTTCCCGAAACGACTATTACAGAGGATAGTAATTTAGATATTTATTATAATCTAACAAATCCAAGTGGCAATAACCTATTAGTTAATGGTGATTTTGAAACAGGCGATTTAACAGGTTGGAATGGCTCCAATACGGGTATTTTATCAAGTCCAAATGCAAACGTTTACGATGGAACAACAACGGGTAGAATTCTTGCAAATGCAGGTAATATATCGCAAACAATTACTTTGGAGTCATTAGAAGAATACGACTTATCGTTTTACACAAAGTGGTTTGTCGCTCCACCTTCACCCATTACAATTCAAATTTTAAATGCCAATGATGATACAGTAATAGCCAGTAAAGTTATGACTACAAGTACAGATTGGAATTTAGTAGAATTAAGCTTTATGATTCCAGCTGGAGTTACTTCAGTAAAATTCTATGTAGAAAAAGGTGCATCAAGCCCAGGATGGTTTATTGATAATGCCCTTTTAATAAAATCTACAACGCTGGCGTTAGATGAGTTTGATTTAAATGTATTTAGAGTGTATCCAAATCCGTCACAAGGAACTTTTACTTTAAAAGGAAAAACATCTATTCAATCATTTACTATTTTTGATATTCATGGAAGATTAATACAAAGTGCAAAAAACATGAATTCTAATGAAGTGAATATTCAATTAAATAATAAATCAAAGGGGCTTTATTTAATAAAATTAGAAGATATAGATGGAAACATATCTTCAAAAAAAATAATAATTAATTAAGTAATCTCTTATGAGAAGACTACAGGCGTGTTTTAATTTTAATAAACAAATAACTATTAAAATGAAAATTCAATTTGCTTTTTTATTGATAGTTATAACTTCGTCTTGTAATAAAACTGAACAGAAAAAATTAATTCAAAATAGACCGAATATTCTTTTTATTTTGGTTGATGATTTGGGTTTAAAAGATTTAGGTTTTACAGGAAGTAATTATTACGAAACACCAAACATCGATCAACTCGCCGCGAAAAGCACCATTTTTACGCAAGGTTATGCAGGTAGTAGAGTTTGTAGTCCGTCCAGGGCAACCATCATGACGGGTAAGTTTACAGCAAGACATGGTATAACAGACTGGATTGGCGTAAAAACAGGAACAGATTGGAGAGAGACCAAAAGACACGATAAATTGTTGCCAGCAGAATATATCTTGAATTTACCAAAGGAAGATACTACGATTGCGGAAGTATTGAAAATCAATGGTTACAAAACTTTTTTTGCAGGAAAATGGCATTTAGGTAAAGAAGGTTCGTATCCTGAAGATCACGGATTTGATATAAATGTTGGTGGTTTTGATTCCGGAAGTCCCAAAGGCGGCTATTTTTCACCATTTAAAAATCCAAAATTAGAAGATAAAAAAGATGGTGAAAACTTATCAATGCGATTGGCAGGTGAAACCGTAAATTTTATCAAGCGAAATAAAGACAAACCATTTTTCGCATTTCTTTCTTTCTACGCGGTACATGGACCGATTCAGACTACAGAGACAAAGTGGAAAAAATATAGAAATAAAACAGAAGCACAAGGCATTAAAGAAAATGGATTTGCTATGGAGCGAAAATTACCAATTCGTCAAACTCAAGATAATCCTATTTATGGCGGTTTAGTAGAAAGTATGGATGATGCGGTAGGGCATGTTCTTAATGAACTTAAAACTTTAGAGCTAGATAAAAATACCATTGTTATTTTTACATCAGATAACGGAGGAGTTTCCTCCGGTGATAATTTTTCAACTTCAAATTTACCATTTCGTGGAGGTAAAGGCTATCAATGGGAAGGAGGCATCAGAGAGCCTTATTTAATCTATATTCCATGGCAAAAATCTGAAAATAAAAAAATAGATTATCCAGTTACTGGCGCAGATTTTTATCCAACAATTTTAGACTATGCACAAATTGATTTAATTCCAAATCAGCATCAAGACGGTATCAGTTTAAAACCCATTATAGAAGAAGGCAAAACACCAAATGAGCGAACTTTGTATTGGCATTATCCACATTACGGGAATCAAGGTGGCGATCCATCATCTATAATTAGAGAAGGCGATTGGAAACTCATTCATTATTATGAAGACGAAACTAATGAATTGTATAATATGCTTGACGATAGTTTTGAGCAAAATAATCTTGCTGAACAATTCCCTGAAATCACCAATAAACTAAGTAGTAAGTTAAAAAATTGGCTCATAAGTGTTGATGCAAAATTTCCTGAAATAGATTCAGAATTTGATGCTTTAAAAAGAGCTAAATATGATAAAATGATTCGTGAAAAACGTTTGCCAAATCTTGAGAAAGAAAGAATTGAAATGCTTTCAAAAGATTTCACCCCAAACAAAGACTGGTGGGGTAGCAAAGTGACAAAAGATTAAAAATATTTGATAAAGTAATATAAAATGAGATATAATAAAATACTGTTTTTACTAGCTTTAACTTCAATACTTGCTTGTAAAGAAAAAATTATAGAACGACCAATCTATGTAGCAGAAAAATGGGAGAATCCAGAATGGGAAAACCCAGAAATTTTTCAAATTAATAGAGAAGATCCAACAGCGTCTTTTTATAAATATTCAGATGAAGCATCAGCATTAAAAAGCGAAAGTTGGGAAAATTCACCTTTATATCAATCGCTTAATGGTACTTGGGAATTTTACTATGCTGATAGTGTTCAAGCAAGACCAACAGACTTTCACAAAAAAGATTTTGATTTAAGAGGTTGGGATACTATTTCTGTGCCTTCAAACTGGGAAATGAAAGGTTTCGGTATTCCTGTATACACGAATATTAAATATATGTTTCCTGCAAACCCACCATTTATTCCGCATGACATAAACAACAACGGAAGCTATAAACGCGATTTTGAGATTTCGAAAGATTGGGATGGAAAAGATATTTATTTACACTTTGCTGGTGTAAGTGGCGCTATGTATGTGTGGCTAAATGGCGAATTTGTTGGGTACAATGAAGGGAGCAAAACAGCAGCTGAATTCAATATTACAAAATTAGTAAAGCTTGGTAAAAATACTATTGCAGTTCAAGTATTGCGGTGGTCTGATGCCAGTTATATGGAAGACCAAGATTTTTGGCGCTTATCTGGTATTGAGCGCGATGTGTACGTTTATGCATCAAATAAAGTAACATTAAGAGATTTTAGAGTGATTTCAGATTTGGAAAACAATTATAAAGATGGTGTCTTAAATCTTAATTTAGAAATTGATAATAATACAGATGCATCTATTGAAAAAGCAGTTGAGGTCAAACTAATGGATGGAGATGTTGAGGTGTATTCAGAAAATAAATCTATTAATTTAAATTCAGGTACTAATACAATAGATTTTAATAAAACAATTCCAAATGTAAAATCGTGGAATGCCGAACAACCAAATCTTTATACCTTATTGATTTCTGTAAATGGCGAGTCTATAGCTGTAAAAGTTGGGTTTAGAAATGTAAAAATTGAAAATAGTCAGTTTTTAGTCAATGGACAACCTATTCTTATTAAAGGTGTTAACCTGCACGATCACGATGAAACTAAAGGTCATGTGATTGATGAAGCACTAACGATAAAAGATATGCAATTGATGAAACAAAACAATATCAATGCTATCCGTTGTAGCCATTATCCAAAAAATCCTTTTTTCTACAGATTGGCAGATAAATATGGTTTTTATGTTGTTGATGAAGCCAATATAGAGACTCACGGCATGGGTGTAACTCAAGATATTACAAAGAAACCTGAAAAGGCAGAAAACCATCCAGCTTACCAACCAGAATGGAAAGAAGCGCATTTAGATAGAACCATAAGAATGTTTGAACGCGATAAAAACCATCCAAGTATTGTCATTTGGTCCTTGGGGAACGAGGCAGGAAACGGTCAAAATTTTTATGAAACCTATAAATGGTTAAAAGAGAATGACACAACCAGACTAACACAATATGAAGGCGCAGTAGGTTATGAAAATTCTGATATTGAGGCGCCAATGTATTGGAGAATTCCTCAAATGCTTAAGTATGTAAAAGAAGGTGGATTAAAACCTTTGATTCAATGTGAATATGCGCATGCTATGGGTAATAGTTTGGGTAATTTACAAGATTATTGGAATGTGATAGAAGCTAATCGAACCATGCAAGGTGGCTTTATTTGGGATTGGGTAGACCAAGGTATTTTAACTCAAAATGAAGCAGGAGAAAATTATTGGGCGTATGGTGGCGACCTTGGAGGTGCGCATTTACAAAACGATAATAATTTCTGTTTAAATGGTATTGTAAATCCAGATAGAACAGCACATCCAGCTTTATTCGAAGCTAAAAAAGTATATCAAAATATGAAGATTAGTCATATTAGTACAAGTACTTTAGGAACTATTGAAATAAAGAATATGTACGATTTCACGAATCTAAACACATTAGATTTTTCATGGCAGTTATTGGAAAATGGTGTGCAAGTTGCTTTTGGAATTTTGCCTAAAATAGATGTTGAGCCTTATCAGGCTATGAAAGTGCTTATTGATTTGCCAAAACTAGAAAATAAATCTAGTGATTATCATTTAAATATTTATGCTAAAGTAGCAGAAGGAAGTGAGTTAGTTTCAAAAGGTCATATTCAGGCTTATGAACAAATTCAACTTCAAAGAGGAAATTTTTCAAATAAAATAATTTCAAAAGGAAATATTGTGACTAGTAAATCGAATGATGTACTAGTGGTGTCAAACGATAATTTCAAAGTAGAATTCGATACTAAATCGGGCGTTTTAAAAACTGTTGATTACGGTACAGGAAACGTTCTAAAAAAAGGAATAACACCAAATTTCTGGAGAGCTACAACAGATAATGATTTCGGTTTTAAAATGCCTAAGAAATTAGGGGCTTGGAAAGAAGCCTCTAAAACACAAGAATTGGCTTCGATAGAAGAAAAAACAAATCAAAATAACTCGGTGAGCGTTTCTGCTAAATTTAAATTAACTTCAGTAAAAGATGCTATTGCAGTTATGGATTATACCATTTATCCAAGTGGAGAAATTGTAGTAAACACAAAACTTTCAGTTGTAGGTTCTAAGTTGCCGGTACTTCCAAGATTCGGTACTAATTTTATAATTAATAATGAATTTAATCGAGTTAAATGGTTCGGACGTGGACCACACGAAAATTATCAAGACAGAAGTACATCTGCTTTAATACAACAATACGAAGCTAAGGTGTCTGATTTGTATTTTCCGTATAGTCGACCACAAGAAAATGGTTATAAAACAGATACGCGATGGGTTGTTTTTACAAATTCTAATGGAATAGGTATTAAAATTTCATCGTCAAATTATTTGAGTTTTAGTGCACACCATCAGTATAACGACGATTTTGATGCAGGAAATAAAAAAACGCAAAGACATACTACAGATATTAAAAAAAGAGACCTTGTAAATATTAATATAGATCATATGCAAATGGGAGTTGGAGGCGATAATAGTTGGGGTGCAATGCCGCATGAAGCTTATCAAATTCAACCAAAAAGCATGTCATTTCAATATACTATTCACCCTGTAAAATAAGACTATGACTCAAGTTAAAAACCATACATCTGGTGTTTAAATTTATTAGTTCTATTCGTGTTTATAGGTTGTGTTTTAGAACGTCCAAAAGTTATTTATAATAAAAAACTAAAAAATTCGTCATGTGGTTTCTTCATGAATTAAAAGATCAAGGTTACAATGCAGCATTAACTGGCATTGCAGTAGCTGACAAGGTTTCTGAGCCATATCATTATATTGATAGTTTTAGAATTCAGGGTAATGTATTTCCATTAAATTTTTCTCAAGAAGCATTTGTTAATGCCCCAATTATAGAAGAAAGAGAAGATGAAAATTGGAAAGAAAAAATAATACAAGGTGTAGTTTTTAAAAGAGATTTTAAAGTTGGGTAAAATGTTTAGAGATATGACTTTATATGTTTATGAAGATGAAACTGCATATCGTATAACAACATCAGAGGAAAACCAAACGTTATTAATTTCTAAAATTTCTGATGATTATTTATCATTAACCAATGATTACGTTCGAGTTTTTCCTAGAGGAAGAAATGAAGTGCCTTATTTAGAATGGAAAAATTCTTGGGATTTAACAATTTTTGATAATTAATAACATGAAAACTAAACTACTTTTACTAAGTACAGCTCTAATACTTTTGATGTGTTCTTGCGAATCTAAAGATCAAGGGAAACACCTCTTTATTTTGTCTGGTCAATCTAATATGGCACGATTAAACCCAGAAAAATCGTTTATTCCGACAATTAAATCTGAATTTGGAAACGATAATATTATAGTTGTAAAGGACGCTATGGGATCTCAATCTATTAGAAGATGGTATAAAGATTGGAAAGTGCCTAATGGAACTATTCCTGAAAGCAGAGGCGATTTATATGATAGATTGATGCGAAAAGTGAACGACTCTATTAAAAACGAAAAGATTGCATCAGTAACTTTTATTTGGATGCAAGGTGAACGAGATGCACGTACGAAATTTGGAGAGGTTTATGAAAACAGTTTATTAGGCTTGCATAACCAAATAAGTGAAGACCTTAAAAGAACAGATGTTAATTTTATTATCGGTAGGCTTAGCGATTTTGATATGCTAAATGAAAAATGGACACATTGGACAAGAATAAGAGATATTCAGATGAAGGTAGGTGAATCAAATCCACGTTTTAGTTGGATAAATACGGATGACCTTAATGATGGTGTTAATAATCAAGGTAAAGCAATACAAAACGATTTACACATGTCGGTTGAAGGTTATAAAATTATGGGAAAACGGTTTGCAGATAAAGCGATACAATTAATTAATGAAAATTAAATATCTTTCTAACAAATTAAAAATTAAAGTTTGTATAAAATAAATCACATCAAAAAATCTCTAAATAATCAAAATTATTTAGAGATTACAAATTCTAGTAAAAACGTATATGCAAAAATATATTTAAACCAAGGAGCAAGCCTGCAAAAATTAACACTAAAAAATCAAGAGTTAATAAAAGACATGTACCCATTACCCTATGAAACAACTTATGCTTCCTCAATTTTATTTCCTTTTGCTAACAGAATAAAAGATGGTAGTTATCAATTTAATAAAAAAAAACACCAACTAAATATTAATGAAAAAGATTTGAATAATGCGATTCATGGTTTCGTTTACAATAAAACATTTGAAATTATTAATCAAGAAACCAATAACAGTTTTGCAGCTTTAGATCTTAGTTATGATGAGCAAAATATATCAGAAGGATTTCCATATACCTATAGCATTAAGTTGAAATATAAATTCACAGAAAACACTTTAGAGCTAAAAGTAGAAATTAAAAACACCAGTTCTAAAGCATTTCCTTTTACACTAGGTTGGCATCCTTATTTTTTAAGTAATAATTTATATGATAGTCATTTAGATTTTAGTAGTAGCAAAAAAATTATTTTAGATGAAAGAAATATTGCCACCGGTCAGGAAAATATCGAAAATAATGGCATTTTTGAGGTTTTAGATAAATCTTTAGACGATTGTTTTGTACTTAACTCTGGTAAAGTAACATTTTATACACCAACTTACTCTTTCGTATTAAAATCTTCAGAAGAAAATAGTTTTTTACAGTTATATACACCACCTATAAAAAACACTTTGGCGATAGAACCAACAACTGGGGTTTCTGATAGTTTCAATAATGGTATAGGATTAAAAACACTTCAACCTAATGATTCCTATGGTATCAGTTGGAGTTTAATAATGAACGATAACTAAATCAACGCTATGAATATAAATTTAATTGATAAAATAAAAACTAGTTTTCAAGAAACGTTTAAAACGGAGCCTCTAATGATATTCTCTCCTGGTAGAATTAATATTATCGGTGAGCATACTGATTATAATGATGGGTTTGTATTTCCTGCAGCAGTAAATAAAGGTATTGTTGCCGCCATAGGAAAGAGTGATTCAAATACTTGTTTGGCATATGCCACTGACAAAAAGGAAACCATTGAATTTTCTTTAAAAACTATAAAACCATACCCTGAAGGAAGTTGGCAAAATTACATTTTAGGCGTCGTTGCTGAAATTCAAAATAGAAGTAAATCAATTGGTAATTTTAATATCGCCTTTGGTGGTGATATTCCAGGAGGCGCAGGCATGTCCTCATCTGCCGCTTTAGAAAATAGTGTAGTATTTGGCCTTAATGAATTGTTCAATTTAGGTTTATCGAAAGAAGATATGATTTTAATCTCGCAAAAGGCAGAGCATAATTATGCAGGTGTAAAATGTGGTATTATGGATCAGTATGCCAGTATGTTTGGTGTTAAAAACCATGCTTTACTATTGGATTGTAGAACAGTAAAATCAAAACCTTTTAAAATAGAATTTAAAGATTATGAGTTTATTTTAATAAACACCAATGTAAAACATAGTTTATCTGATAGTGCTTATAATGACCGACGTTCGGTTTGTGAATCTATTGCGAATATGCTTAATGTGAAAGCTTTAAGAGATGCCTCAGAATTTGATTTAGAAGCTATAAAAGATAAAGTAACCCCTGAAAATTTTCAAAAAGCTTTGTATGTGATACAAGAAAATGAGCGAGTTGTAAAAGCCTCAAAAGCCATGGATTCAGGAGATTTAAAAATGTTAGGGGCACTTATTTATCAATCTCATCACGGTTTACAACATCAATATAAAGTAAGTTGTAATGAATTAGATTTTCTTGTAGATCAAGCTAAATCTAATCAACATGTTTTAGGAGCCAGAATGATGGGAGGTGGCTTTGGAGGTTGTACCATTAATTTAATTGAGAAAACAGAAACAGCATCATTTAAAGCGTTTGTTTCAGAGGCTTACAAAAATCAATTTAAGAAAGAATGTTCTATATATTCTGTATCGCTTTCAAATGGTACAGGAATTATTCAATAAATAATCAAAAAATATTAATGAATACAGATTTACAAGATTACTCACATAAACGTTATAATATATTAACAGGCGAATGGGTTTTAGTATCGCCGCATAGAGCAAAAAGACCGTGGCAAGGACAAAATGAAGCGGTTTCAACTGAAGTAAGACCATCATACGACGAAACTTGTTATTTGTGTGCTGGCAATACAAGAATTAATGGTGAGCTAAACCCCCAATACAAAGATGTATTTGTTTTTACTAATGATTTTGCCGCTTTACAGAACGATTCTAAATCCTTTAAAGTAAATGATGGTTTATTAAAAGCACAAAGTGAAACAGGTATATGCAAGGTGATTTGCTTTAGTCCAGATCATTCAAAAAGTTTAGCGGACATAAATATTAATGATATTCAAAAAGTAGTTGAAACATGGCAAAAAGAATACAAAATATTGGGCGAAAACAAGAACATTAATTACGTTCAAATATTTGAAAACAAAGGCGCTGTAATGGGGTGTAGTAACCCGCATCCACATGGTCAAATTTGGAGCCAATCAACACTTCCTAATGAAGTTGATAAAAAAAACCAACAGCAACTTTCTTATTATAACCAAAACAAATCGAGTTTATTAGGCGATTACATTAATCAAGAATTAGAAAAACAAGAACGGATTATTTTTGAAAATGCGGGGTTTGTTGTATTGATTCCGTTTTGGGCGGTCTGGCCTTTTGAAACTATGATAGTGCCTAAAACGCATCAACAAAGTATTTCAGATTTAATGGATAATGATACATTCTCATTTGCTGAAGCTATTTCTACAATAACCAAAGCTTACGATAAATTATTTAATACCTCATTTCCTTATTCCAGTGGTATTCATCAAGCACCAACCAATGGGAAAGATAATAGCCATTGGCATTGGCACATGAGTTTTTATCCGCCTTTATTAAGAAGTGCCACAGTTAAAAAATTTATGGTTGGCTATGAAATGTTTGGTTCTCCGCAAAGAGATATTACAGCTGAAATCGCTGCTAAAATGATTCGAGATTTGATTTAGAATTATGACAAATATTTTGCAGAGACAAAAGTCAAATTTTTATTAAAAGTTCTTTAAAATTACAACAATTTTAGCAATATAGCGTACACCTAATTGCACGCTTTTTATTTGATTTTATACGGTATCAAAAAAAAACATATAAAACAAAAAAACCGAGGAATTTACCTCGGTTTTTTTGAGTTTGACTTAATTTTTATTAATCTACTACATCTTCAACATCATCAGCTACATTTTCTACTTTGTCGCCAGTTGTTTCTCTACAGCTGGTAAAAACAGTTGAAACTGTAAATAAGATTAAAAATAATTTTGCTAATTTTTTCATTACATTAAATTTGGTTATTGATTAATTTACTTTTTAACAAGTCCTTTTAATAATGATAGTATAAATAAAACTATAAAAATAAAAAATAAAATTTTCGCTATTCCTGCTGATGCTCCAGCAATTCCGCCAAAGCCTAAAACTCCAGCTATAACAGCTATAATAATAAATGTGATTGTCCAACGTAACATATTAATTTGGTTTTAATGTTGTTTAAACTAAAAACTTGACTATCAAATTTCTACATTACGAAGGTAACTTGACCTTACCCTTTAAATTAACTCTAATAATTAACATATTAACTCAAATAAAAAGATCTTAGATTTTTTTAATTTACCAAGATCTTTTCCTCACTAACCAACCAATACTATTTTAACTTTGTAAAGCTTTCAAAACAAAATTAATTGACTTTTCTTTTTCATGTATTAATTATTCATTTAAAAGAGAAAGTTTAACTTAGATCTTCCAATCTTTTAATCCTTGTTAACCCCATTTCAATTTTACTTTTTTGAGATGATAAAATAGATTTTGTACTCATGGGTAAACTAGTTTCATCTAAAACATTTTCGTATTCTTTTATAGCCGTTTTCTCTCCTCTTATGGCTTCTTCCAGCATAGATTCTGCGTCTTCATTATAAAATAGTGCTTTAACATCCATCCAAGTTCTATGTGCTGTTCCTTTTAAACTGCCTCCTTTATCTACATCTTGACCAAATGCTTTTATTTCAGATTTCAACTCATGTCCAAAACTATAGCGTTCTTGTGCCTTTTGAGTGAAATATGATTTTAATGCAGTATTATCTACATTTTCCGCAGCTTTTTTAAAGCCCTTTTCTGCATCATAAGTTTTTTCTAATAAATTATTTAATTTTTCTCCTACTTCATCTGTGTAATTGCTCATAATGTTTTTTTTATATGTTAACAGTAATTTATTTAATGATGCCTACTGGTTTACATCTGTGTTGAAAATTATAATTATAAATTTGATTTCATGTATTCCATATAATCCTTGGCTAATGTTTGTTTTTGATTATCGGAAAAAACTTTTCCTGCCAATTGAAAAAAAGTATGCTCTTCGTCTTCCAAATGGTGCTCAACTTTTTTTCTTAAGTTTTTAGCAATTTTTAACCATGCAGAAGAGTCGTAATCTGTGTTTTCCAATTGTTCAATTAACTCATCTATTTCATGATGCTCAGCTATACCATGCCTAGCCTTTTCTTGCATCATATCGTTACTAATTAAAGGTTTGTAAAAATGACGCTCTTCTCCATTAGCATGTATATCTAATTCTTTTTTTAAACTTTTAAATAATGTATCACGCTTTTTAGTATCGCCTTCTGTGTTGACTAATTTCTTTAATAAGTCTCTTTGTGTATCGTGGTCTTTCCTTATGGCTTCAAAAATATTCATCTTAATTCTTTTTACTTATCTCAAAATTAATATAGTAATGAAGCTAAGTTTTGCTCATTCGAAGAAAATAATATCCCATTTAATACTTTGGGTTGTTAAAACTTTGGTGGTGCTTTTTTCATATCAAAATAAATGTAACTTTACTTCATTATAAATAATAAAAGTAAAACTATGCTTATATGTATCCCAGATATTAGTGGTTTCACAAAGTTTATGAGTGAGATTGATTCCGAATTAAGTTCTAAGATGATACCTTCATTATTAAATAACATCATTTATTCAAATGAAATTGAACTTAGAGTTTCTGAAATTGAAGGTGATGCCGTTTTATTTTATAAGGAACTAGATTTACTAAAAGAAAAATATACTAAAGAGGACAATAGCCATAAAATTCCTAAAACTTTAGGATTGAAAATTATTCTACATTTTGGTTCTGATGTTGATACTGTCCAAATTGAAAAGCATATAAAATTAATAGGAGAAGATGTTATTATTGCACATAAGCTTTTAAAAAATAACATTCCTAAAGATGAGTATTTACTATTATCTGAAAACCTCTTAAAACAATTCGATTTAACAAATTTAGATAATGATATATATTGGACTTCACTAAAAAAGGGAGAAAATGTATACGAGCATCTAGGAGAAATTAATTATACGTATATAGATTTAGAACCATTAGTGAAATCAAAATAGCATAATGATAGAAATTGAAATTACACCTAAAAACTCCAAGGAAATTCTAGAAAAAATCAAAGAAAAAATTGGAGGTACCATTGATGAACAATGGAGCGAATGTACACTTGTTGTTAATAATGATATTGCTGTTGGTAATATTCGATTTATTCCGTTTGATGGTGGTGTAAACGTATTAGACTATAACATTGAGTTTTATGATGATGTTAAACTAAAAATTCTTGCTTCTAATTATAACCCCATACGTTTTATTTATGTGCTAGAAGGTTATTTTAAACATCGTTTTGGTGTACAAAATCAAGAAGAAAGCATCGAACAATTTCAATCATTGATATTTACCAATAAAACTGAGGGTACAAATTATATCCATTTTCCTAAAAACACAAAATTGGAAATTAATATCATCCAGATAGTTAAAAAACCTTTCTTAAAAAAGAGATCAACTAATATTTCTACATTAAGTGATAAACTATATAATGTATTTGTAGATACCGACCATGATAACAGGTTTATACATTTCGGTGCTTTAAACTTAAAAATGGCAGATTATGTAAGCAATCTTTGGGGTATTAAAACCAAAGGTATGTTAAGAGTTTTAAAGATTGAAGCTAAGGTTTATGAAATCTTAGCATTACATATACAACAACATAATAAGTTCGAGCAAGGTGTGCCTTTACCAACTTCACTTATAAAAAGTGAATTAAAAATGGTGCGAGGTATTGCAAAAAACATTGTTAAAACACCTTCACTTGACTATTCATTACAACAATTATCGTCAGATTCGGGTTTATCTCAAGCTAAATTACAAGATGGATTTAAATTTTTATACAATAGAACAGTTACAGAATACATTAGGCATATCAGACTAGAAGCAGCACGTGAGTTAATCACTAAAACAGATTTAAATATATCGCAGGTAGTTTATAGCATTGGCTTTACTAGTAGAAGTTATTTTTCTAAAATATTTAAAGAAAAATATGGTATAACACCCAATGAGTTTAAAAAGCAACTAATTATCCCTGTAGCGGTTTAATTACTTATAAAAAATCAATAAAAAAACCGAAGCTTTTATACTTCGGTTTTTTTACTAAGCTTAAATGCTAATTGTAAGTAGAGGTTGAAACCTCAAAAGTAGAATCTTTTGCGGCTAAATAACGTTCTGCATCTAACGCTGCCATACAACCTGTTCCAGCTGCCGTTACGGCTTGTCGGTAAACATGATCTGCAGCATCACCAGATACAAACACACCTTCAATATTGGTTTTTGATGTACCAGCAACATTTATAATATAACCTGTTTCATCTAAATTTAAAAAGCCTTTAAAAATATCAGTGTTTGGTTTGTGCCCAATAGCTACAAAAAATCCTGTTGCAGGAATGTCGTGTTTTTCATTTGTTTGGTTATTAAATACACGTACACCAGTTACTACTTGTCCATCTCCTAAAACTTCATCAGTTTCTGTATTAAACAAAATTTCAATATTTTCAGTATTCTTAACTCTAGCAGCCATAATTTTAGAGGCTCTAAACTCATCTCTACGAACAAGCATCGTTACTTTTTTACAAAGTTTTGATAAATAATGAGCTTCTTCACATGCAGAATCTCCAGCACCTACTATTACAACTTCTTGATTTCTGTAAAAGAATCCGTCGCACACGGCACAAGCTGATACACCTCCACCTAGTTTTAAATATTTTTGTTCAGATTCTATTCCTAAATATTTAGCTGAAGCACCTGTTGATATAATAACCGTATCACAATGAATCTCTTTAACATCGTTTACCCAAACCTTGTGAACATCTCCCGAAAAATCTACTTTAGTAATCCATCCATCTCTAACATCAGTTTCAAAACGTTGCGCTTGTGCTTGTAATTGCATCATCATTTCTGGCCCAGTTACACCATCTGGATAACCTGGAAAATTTTCAACTTCATTGGTGGTTGTTAATTGTCCACCAGGTTGTGTTCCTTGATATAGTACGGGTTTCATATTAGCTCTAGCGGCGTATATGGCTGCAGTATAGCCAGCAGGTCCTGAACCAATTATTAAACACTTTACTTTTTCTATTGTATCTAACATAATAATTACTATTAATTTTAATCATAACAAATGTAGAATTTTTGATGAAAACCTTACATAGAAGTTATCAACAGTTTTTATAGGTTGATAACTCAATATTATAAAAACTAATGTGCACGTATTTTTTTTGTAACTTGTAGTACACTGACTATAAACTAATTAATTTAAACATTATGAAAAATCTATCATTAATTATCTGTATTGTAATTTTATTTTCTTGTAAAGAAAACGCAACCACTAATGAAGAAAATCAAATTAATGAAACCACTTTAGAAATTGACTCTTTGGAAGGAGCCTGGAAATTGGTGAGTTATTTTAATTACAGAGGAGACGGTACTGTAGATACTATACTATCATCAAAGACAAACAAACAAATAAAAATGTATTCCCCAACAAAAGTGATGTGGAGTCGAACTCGAATTTCAGATTCAATTGATTGGTTTGCATATGGTGACTATAATGTTAAAAATGGTGTTTTGACAGAAATTTTAGATTACGGTTCTAAATCGATGAACGAAGTCATAAAAGATAAAACAGAATTTAAATTTAATATCAATATAACAGAAAATGAATTTAGCCAAATTGAAATAGATAGTTTAGGCCATCCTATTTTTGCAGAAAACTATATTAGAATAGAATAGCTAATGAAAGCCTTTAGAACAAAGCATGTCATTATTTACTGGATAATTTTTATCTTCCTAAACAAAAAAGCTATCGTTACTCATTAGTTTTAGCTGTTTATGAAATCGCCTGTTTTACTAATGCCAAACTTTTTTCTGAAAAAGGTAGTTTTAAAGCAGCTTCATGACCTTTATCAGACATTTTAATCCATGTTTTTTTCAAAATATCTATTATTTTTTCTTCACTATGTTTAGTAGCAAATTCTTCAAAATAATAATCTAAAAAAACCAGACAAATGGTATCTTCTAATATTTGAGTTTCTTCATTTTTCTTAATGCGTTTTTTATTAATTAAGAAAGATACTCTATCTATAAACTGCTGGTCGAAACCTACAGTTTCTAAAATTTCTGCTGTAAGTTCAGCATGCATTTTCTTTAAAGTTTCACGCCATTTTAAATAACCAACTCGATCCATTGGGTATTCGTTTCTTGCAATTTTCCAACGGCAAATATGGTGCGCTCGAGCAGCTATTTGCAGTGCTTTTGATGCGTTTGGTTTAAATTGCAACAACTTCCTGGTCATCCGTTGTGAATACAATAATTCCTTTGGATACTCCAGACCAGAAACTTGGAATGTATTTACATCTTCAGAATTTTTTTTATCTATTAATACAAGAGCTGTTTCAAATCGAGTAGGCTTCATTTTTTAGGTTTTAATACTGAAAAGCCAATATACTCATTTCCGTTTTCAATTTTAACAGCATAAGTTGCACTTTTTTAAATCATCGCTAGCAAAATTACTGCCGTCTTCCTAAGAAAAATTCTTTTTGTGTATCGACCTACATATTAAAAACTACACCATTGATGTCAAGTGTAGCACCAGTAATAAAGCCGTCATATTCTGAAGCTAGATATGAAACCGCTCGTGCTACGTCATCTGCGTTACCTGTGCTTTGGATTGTAATTCCAGCTGTTGTTGCAGCCGCTGATTCTTTTGTAGTATGTGTATTGTGTACAGTAAATGTGCTGCCAATGCTTTTGCATTGTTTATACGGTTGTGACATCCGTTCCTTTTTTACCAACGGTTGTAAGTATTAACTCTTTATTTTGGTAGGCATATCTGTGCACACACTGAAATCTGTCTTCATCATCTTCGTGGTAACGTATGCCCGCTTCCAAGGTTTGCAACCCATTTTTACCCCATTTTAATTTGGCAATGGATTGGGTGCCATTGGGTGTGTAGGCCCTGTTATTTGCTTTAATCACTAAAACATCTGGTTGCGTGTTATCATTTACCAGAAAGGTTTGGTATTCCAAGGTAAAATCTTCTGGAGATGAAAGTACTTTATTGATACTTACACGTTCTCCAAGATTTACATCATCCAATTTGCACCAATTACGCTTGAATTTATTTGAATATCCTGTAGTGTTCACAATTAAAGAAGGCGATAATTTTATAAAATATGTTAGTTGATATTGCTGGTGTTCTGCATTCATAACATCTTCCGATGATGCCCTGAATCTTCTGTAGGGATTTTGTTCAAAATCCTCATTGATCAATTCCAAATAGGTTTAGTTTGCCTTTTCTTCGGAATATTGAATTTTAAATGTTAGTGACTGATAGGTTTTGGCATCCATATTTGTATTGAGCCTGAACTTTGCGGAATAATCAAATTTGTCAAACCAGTTATTGCCAACGCCATCAAGTGCTTTAAAACCATCAGAATTGTAATTGAAATAATCGGTTACAAAATCAAAATTCCTGAAACCATCTCCTAAAGTCACTTGGGTCTTTTTTGAATTGTAATTTCCTGCGAATATCAAGACCCTTCCAGAAAATTCATTGGGAATTTGAGCTGATAGCATATTGATGGCACCACCAGTTATGTTAGAACTATATAGTAACTGGCTACTACCTATAAGTATTTCCAGTCCTTCCATCCTGTGCAATGGTTGGAAAATAATATGCAGCCGGGGCACTATAAGGGGCAGGAGCAATCAACACACCATCTTCCATTAAATTGATTTTGGCACTTCTTTCGGGTGGATGTTCCAAGCAGGCTTATATTAGGGCGCAATCCAAAACCATCTTCTTCATAGATGTTAACTTCAGGAATAGTTTGTAAAGTCCTGTTTATATAAGTGTAAGAGAATTTTTTTAGATCTTTTTGGAAATATAACTTGCGGCCCCAGTTTTGTTTTTAATCTCGAATTTACTTCTAGGCATAGTATGTACTATAAGAATGACTTCTTTTAGTTGTTCTGTTTTTAGTTTTGTTGTGTCTTGTTTTGGGAGATTTTTTTGTGCCCATATTGAAGGAAATTGTAAAAATAAAAGAAAAAGGATTCTCATTTGCGATATATAATTTAGAACTAATATAAATAAGTAGCAAATGTAATACGCTACTTTTAAAAACTCAATATTATTTAGAATAATTTTTTCAGTTCATTTGGACTATTACATACAAATAGTAATAATCGGATATTATAATTTTGGCTTCAAGACTAAGCGTCATAGACAAAAACAGTATTGAATAAATTTAAAATTTAAACAATGAACAACTTTGTTTTTGTTATTTATTAATGTACATCGAGTTATATATAATTAAATTCTTTAGGTTTGTAAATTAGACAACAACCATTTAATTCACTAAAACAAAAAGTATGAACACGTATTTAAAATCAATTGGATTACTATTTATTACTCTTTTAGCATTTACAAACTGTAAAGAGCAAGAACAAAAAGTTGCTGTAGACGTTTCAGCAGAAAAAGAAGCTGTCGCAGCAGTTATGAAAAGCTACAAGGATGCTGTTCAAAATTTAACTACCGAAGGAACAAAAGAACTTTTTGCAAATGAAGCTACAGTTTTTGAATCTGGAGGCTCTGAAGGCACTTATGAAAATTATGAATCTCATCATCTTGGTCCAGAATTAAAAGCTTTTGATAGTTTTACCTTTTCTGATTATAAAATTGATGTAAAAATAGAGTTACCTTTTGCGTTTACCACTGAAACTTATATTTTTACCATAGGCCTAAAAGCTAACGAAGAAAAAGGTGGAGAAGCAAGAATTATTAAAAAGAAAGGTGTTGCCACTTCCGACTTAAAGAAAATAGACGGACAATGGAAAATTACCAAAACACATTCTTCGTCAAGAGATGTAAGAAAGGCATCTCATTAACACTATTTCTTTGAAATAAATGATTTATAGTAAAATAAAAATGGTCAATTATTAAAAT
>JBAQZZ010000165.1:0-3677 GCA_049791475.1 Flavobacteriaceae bacterium
CCTTTGGAGAGGTCGGAACTGCCTTTTTGAGCAGTTCCGGGTGAGGCAAAATATAAAATGTCGGTTTTTGGCTCCTTCGGCCAAAACGAAACCGGTAAAATACCTCTATGGCTCTGCCTCGAGGATAGTCGGTTTCAAGAATTTTTTTATTATAATAGCCCAACTTCTTTCCGTTTTCTTTAAAAGCATCATTTATTTCCCAATTGTAATTTGGGGTTTCTATGTCACTTAGCAATAATTCAATATCTTCAAAAGTGTATGTACGCATTAAAGAAGCTTGACCGTCCCAAGCATAAGCTAGTGGAATTATTGGAATGAGATAAGTAAAAAGTAATTGAGTAAGCGTGAGGTTTTTTGAAAAAGGCGTCATTATCAACGACATAATAATAAGAATACTCAAAGAAATAGGAAGCAGTAATACCCAAGCTATAAATGGTACATTGTTTTTTGCTAATTCATATATTAAAATAGAATGCTTATTTTTTGAGGCTGATTGCAAAATATTTTTTGCTATTTCGGGACTCATATGATGAAAACTAGCAATCATGGTTTTTAAGCCTTTTGGCGCTTCTAATAAGTTTGTTGCGTTTATGGATTTTTTATGATAATTAACAAATTCATTATTATCCGTATTTATTTTTTTAACCAATTCTGGGTTGGGGTGTAAATCGGTTAACAACAAATTCAACTTCGCGTCTTTTTCCTTTTCATTTATATAATTTATAACCCCAGGCATTGGTCCTCCTGAACCTGAACCCAAATCTACTATGGTATTGAAATTGAAATGAACTTTTTTTCGTAAATCGATAATAAGATTCGATATAACTGAGGTTGTTCCCATCATTTTATGAAACACCAAAATTAAATTAGTCATTCCTACTCTAATATATGAAGGAAACCAACTAAAATCTTCAAACTCAAATAATTCTTTACGCTTCATATGACCAATGGATTATATGCTGTAAAAATAAAAAAAATCCCCTTTCAAATTAATGAAAAGGGATTATAAGATGTAGAGAGTTTTTCGGCTTACAGGAGGAAACCAACCAAATTTAACCCTAACTTAAAGTTAATCCTGTATGCTTACTTGACTCTCTACAATGTCTTTAATAGGTACTATTAATTTTCCTTTTTCTGTTTTTATAGTAATGGTAATCCCATCAATAGATTCAACTTCACCTTTAATGTTATTAAACTCTATTTTCTGGCCTATTTCGTATGTTTTTCTGGTATAAAATGCTCTTAACAAATCGCCTATTATTTTTTGAGCTCCTAAACCAAATGCCAAAGCAAATGCTAGCAAAAATGCTGCTAAAATCATGGTTAGGTTACTTGTAACAATCTCTGTATCAATCCCTGCTTGATTTAAAGCTGTAATAGAAATAAAAATTAAGATGATAAAAAATACCACTTGACTTATTATTTTGGCTCCTGATAAATCCATCGATTCAAAAAACGATTTCAAGCCCTTTTTAATAAGATTTGCTAAAATTAAACCAACGGTAAATATAATTAATGCAGCAAATAATTGTGGTAAATAGGTTAGTAAATTACTAATCTGAGTAGAAATCATGGTTAAATTCATAATATCTGATGCCATGATTAATAGAATGATGTACATCACCCATTTCACGAAATTTGACACCACTTTTACAGTATCAAAGTTTAATTTTTTGCCTTCAACAATCTCAATTTCATTTATAGCATCATCTAACTTATTAGCTTTAGCTAGTTTTAATGCCTTTTTAATGATTTTAACAATTAGTTTCGTAAAAAGCCATCCAAAAACAAGTACAATTATGGTTCCTATTATATTAGGAAATATACTTGTTATTTCGAGCCACATTGAGGACAAAGATTCCATGGCTATATTTTTCCATTCAGTTGCTTTTTCCATTTTATTTATATTAAGTTAGGGTTTGGTTTTATGGTTTTCTTTTTTTTATAACAGAATCAATAATATCGCCTATATTATACGAAAATAATACAGCAAGCTCCATGAGTAACTTAGCCATTGCTATATCGCTCATCACCTTAGATTTAAGCTCCTGAGGAACTTCTTTAAGGGGTTGGTTTATATGTTTAAACGGATTCTCCATTACTGTAGGTTCTCGTTATATACTGTTACTAGCTTATCTTTAGCACGTTTAATTCTCATTTTTACCGCACTTTCACCAATATCTAAAACACTTTCTATTTCTTTTATTGATAAAAAATCTTGATATTTTAATAATAATATCATTTTTTCTTCTGGCGAAATCATTTCTAAAGCTACTTTTAGCTTATCAACTCGCATGTTAAGAAAACTAGTATCTTCTTCTTCATCGTCTGAAATATTTTCAATGTCTTTATAATTAACAGATTTTTTTTCAAACTTTTTAGCTGTATCTCTAGTCACATAATTTACGCAATGATTATAAGTAAATGCATATAACCATGTTGAAAATTTAGACTTTCCTTTAAAACTTGCCAACTTAACAAAAAGCTTTAAAAATACATCTTGAGTCATATCTTTAGCTTCATCAGCATCTCTTGCAAAACCATAGCATTTGTTGTATACCAACGAGGCATATCTATCATATAAAACCTCAAAAAGCAATGTATCATTTTTTTGTACAATAGCCTTTACCAGATCTTCGTCTGTTTGCTTATTAATTTTGCTTAGGGTTTTCAAAAAGTAGCTTTCGCCGTTTAGTTGTTGTGATTAAGACACTTACTTTTACACAAGGTCACTTTATTTACAAAAAAAATGAAAAAATGTGTATTTAGCTATTATCAAGCTATTTATATATACGCAATTACTACGCAAAAGGTTTTAATAATTGATTTTATAAGTTGGCTAGTTCTCTGGAATCTTATTCTTAAATTTGCTAAAAATTATTTTTCTGATTATGAAACTCATACCATTATACTTAGCCATCCTTTTATTTTTTTTACCAATAAATACAAACGCTTCTGAAGATTTTTGGGGCGCCACAGGACACCGAGTTGTTGGAGAAATAGCAAATAACTATTTAAACGGAAAAACAAAACGAGCCATTAAAAAACTTTTAAAAAGAGAATCGTTGGCGTTTACATCTACTTTTGCCGATGATATAAAATCAGATAAACGTTACAACGAGTTTTATCCTTGGCATTATATAAATATGCCCATGGATTCAAATTATGAAGATTCTAAAAAGAACCCTGAAGGCGATTTGGTAACCGGAATAAACTACTGTATAAAAATTATAAAAGATGATAAATCTACCGATGATGATAAAGCGTTTTACCTAAAATTACTCATTCATTTTATTGGAGATTTACACCAACCTATGCACGTAGGTTTAGAAGAAGACCGTGGTGGAAACGATTTTAAAGTACAATGGTTTTATAAAGACACGAATTTACACCGTGTTTGGGACAGCGAAATGATTGAAGATTACAATATGAGCTACAGCGAAATTGCAGAAAACGCAGATTTTTTAACCAAAACACAAATAAAACATATACAAAAAGGTTCTATTATCGATTGGGTAAACGAAACGCATGCCTTAACAAGACAAGTTTACGAAAATGTAAAACCAGACGAGAATTTAAGATATCGCTATTCTTATGATAATTTTAAAACGGTTAGAAGTCAGTTGCAACTAGCTGGAATTCGGTTAGCTAAAGTTTTGAATGGGTTGTTTTGAGTT
>JBAQZZ010000166.1:0-1683 GCA_049791475.1 Flavobacteriaceae bacterium
TTCCAAATTTTTTATATAAATTTTGAATGCTTACCATTCTATTTTTTTTATTAAAGGGTTATTATCCAGTAAATTATCAGGTGTAAAAATAGGTGAGACCTTTTCTGAAAAATCAATAATATCCATAAACAGGCTTCTAAGTAAAATAATGGTTTCAGGCGTTCTGTTTACAATATAAGAGAATAATTTAACAGGCCTGTAAGGCACATCACCCACGCCATCTTTATTGAGGTCGTAACCTGCGTAATTACTCCAATAATTTCTATCGAACACGTTATCATTTATTTTACTATTATAGGATATATCAAAAGAGTTATACAGGAAATTATTTTCTAAAAAACTATTGGCATAACAAGCGCCTCGTACCTTTATTGCCCAACCATTATTCATAAAATTATTGTTTTTATAAACAATTCTGTTTGAGCCTTCTATATTGATGCCTATTGTGTTTTCTTTAAACGTATTTCCAATAATCTCGGCATCGTTTATTTCTTTTAATAGCATGCCATAAGATGCAGTCCCCCAATTTTCCTTAAAGGTATTATTGAGCATTTTTATTTTTTTAGAGAACATTACTGCTACTCCTGCGCCATTATTCTCGAAGGTATTATCTTGATATACGTCATTATTGGAAAACATAAAATGCAAGCCATAACGCAGGTTTTGTGTGCTTACATTGTTTTTAATCAAACAATCATCGGAAAACTCCAAATAGATGCCATCACGTACATGCTCAACATGATTGTTTTCTATTTCTATATGATTGCTATACCACAGTTGAATACCATTTCCTGAGCTATATTCCTCAATGGCATCACCAATTATTTTATTGTCAATTATTTTTCCGTAACTTGATTTCTCTATATAAATTCCAAAGAACAGTTTTTCTAGGACAATATTCTGAATGACAAAATTTTTGCTTCTTCGCACCCTAATTGCTGCGTAATCCTCTGTATAACTCGTTCCAACATTGATGATGTGAAATCCATCTACAGTGACACCATCAGAAACGATGGTAATAATTTCACCCTTTAATTGCCCATCAATAATTGGTTGGTTTTCACCAATAATGGTTAGTGGTTTATCAATTACCAAGTTATGCTCGTTGTAAGTTCCCTTTTTAACTAGTATGGTATCATTTATTTTAGCCTGGGCTATGGCTTCTTTAATGGAAGAAACAGTGCATGTTGCGCATACCTCTGTTTTTTGGGCATAACCAGTATAAGCCAATAAAAAGACTACAAGAAAAAAGAATGTTTTTTTCATGTGTTTAAATCTATTGTTTTCTTATTGGTCACATGTAGAATCCATTTAATCATTCTCATGGGTATCAAGATTTAGTTATGGATGTTTCATGTGTTTAATCTTTGAGATGGTCTCGTAATTCATCCCAAGAATATAATTTACCACTTTTTTCCGATTGTGTTTGCTCTGCATCACTTCTGTTTTTAAAAGCAGATATATAAGCTCCCATTGGACTTGGAATATTTTCACTGATCAAGAAAGTTGCCTTGGTAGCATCTATGAGGGCTTCTGGTTCGGTGTAATGATTTGTAAGATATAGCTGAACTTCTGAAAGGCCTTCAAATTCATTTAAGAAATTGACCATACACTCGGTAGCGTCAAATTTATAAACCTTTCCTTTTTTGGTGACAATTTCGGCTGCATGGACTTTATCAATAA
>JBAQZZ010000167.1:0-1557 GCA_049791475.1 Flavobacteriaceae bacterium
CTAAAAGTTCGATACCCAAGGACAATGATTATGTGGATGCTACATGTGACTCCCGATAGCTATCGGGATAAAAAACAATAAATATAAACACATGAAATATTTTCTTGTGCCATTTCTATTTTTTATGTCATGTTTTGTGTTTGGTCAAAAAACTCAAAATAAATTAAACGCAAAAGATTTATTCAATAAGTCCAAAATATATTTTGATAACGAACAGTATGACAGTGCTTACTTTTATTCCAGAAATTCAATCAACCTCTTTAAAAATTTAAAAAATGATTCTCTTACTATTGCATCAGCATTATTAACCGCAAGAAGCAGAGATATAATTGAAAACAAAGACACCATAGACTACATTGGTTTTTCTGAAAAAATTGCCTTAAAGAATAGCGATTGGAAATCATTAATTGAAATTTATTTTACACAGGGCAATTATTTATATAACCAAAGCGACTATACAAACTCATTGCCTGTTTTTTTAAAAATTGATTCTATTGCCAAGGCAAATAACTACGATAATTTTACGACTATCAAATCCCTTATAAAACGAGCTGAAATTTCTAGATTGACTTTTACTAATGATAGCACCAACTTAGCATATAAAATTGCTCAAGAAGCATTAAGTCGAGCAAAAAAAATAAACTCCCAAGAAGGAATTCATTATACTTATGTTCATTTAGCAGACCTTGCTCAATTACGAAACGATTTTGGTGAAGCAAAAAAATATATCGATCTAGCCCTTGCATATTATTTAAAGGTTGAAGACGAAAAATGGGTTTCGCGAATGTATTTGATAAACTCTGCTTACTATTTAGGAGTTGATAATATAGAAAAAGCCGATGAGTCTCGTTATAAAGCGATACAATATTTAAATGATAAAAAAAATGATTACGAAATGGCCAAGGCCAAATACTATTACGGCCATTTTTTAAGGTATTATAGAAATGACTGTGAAAAGGCAATTGCTTTTTTAGAAGACTCCAAAGTTTTACATCAGAAGGTGAATAAAGTTGAAAATGATATCTATCAAAGATGCCTAAGAGATCTTGCCATTTGCTACGATTCCTTCGGTAGTCATGAAAAATCAAAAAATTACTATAAGCAAGCCTACGAACTAAATATTGAACTTACTAAAAAAGCTAACCGAGATACCTCAAGAAGACTCGAAACCAAATACCAAACCGAAAAAAAAGAACAGGAGATTACCTTATAAAAATCTGAAAACGAATTAGCAGAACAACAAAAAAAGAACCAGCGCAATTTATTTTTAGGTGGTTTGGGCATTACAACCATAGCTGGATTTTTCTTATTTATTTTGTATAGAAACCGTCAAAAAACAAACATCAAACTAAAAGAACTGGATAAATTGAAATCCAATTTCTTTGCCAATATTTCTCATGAGTTTCGCACACCGTTAACACTAATCGCCGATCCTATTAATGATACTTTAAATGATGATTCTATATCAGATAAAAAACGCCAACAATTTACGGTTGACAAACAAAACTCAGAACGCTTATTATCACTCGTCAATCAAGTATTAGACCTCTCAAAAAT
>JBAQZZ010000168.1:0-10087 GCA_049791475.1 Flavobacteriaceae bacterium
TTAATGCCCTCTTCTATAGACGACTTTGGGGTTGGAGTTACATTAACAAACTTTGTTGAAAGCTTAAAAAAATCAACAGCTATAAATATTGAATATGAAGATTTAACCAAACAAGATAGCACGAGTATAAATAGCCACCAAGGCATTAATCTTTTTAGAATTTGCCAAGAGTTAATTAATAATTCATTGAAACATTCTGAAGCAAAACATATTAGAATTACGCTTTCAGAATTTGATGAATTTATATCGCTTTTTTATTTTGATGATGGTATTGGTTTTGATAAAAATAAAGTGAAATTAGGTTCAGGAATTATTAATATTAAAGAACGTGTGGAAATTTGCAATGGTAAAATTGTAATTAATTCTACAACTGGAAATACTACTTTTGAAATTGAACTACCTGTAGAATTATGAAGGAAATTAAATTAGTAATAGCTGACGATCATGAACTTTTCCGAAAAGGATTGGCCGAATTATTGAGAAAGCACAACGACATAAAAATAGTTAAAAGTGTGGCAGATGGCAATGAGTTTATGGAGGTTGTAAAGAGTGAATTAGAAGTAGATATTGTGCTTTTAGATATTACTATGCCAAAAATGGATGGTTTTGCTGTTTTAAAAGAAATGAAGGCTTTAAACTCAGAAATAAAAACCATCGTTATATCTATGCATAGTGATGGCAATTATATAGCTAAATGTACCAAAAGCGGCGCTTATGGTTATTTATTAAAAAACACAGATGAAGATGAATTAACTCTAGCAATAAGAACTGTAAATAAGGGGAAGAAATACTTTAGCGCTGAAATTTCAGAAAAGATGATAAACTTTATGTCTACTCAAAGTATAAGCGAAGACATTTTATCTAATAAAGAAACAGAAGTTCTAGGATTGATTTCAGAAGGGTTAACAACAAAAGAAATTGCTGCTAAACTATTTGTGAGTTCTCGAACAATAGAAACCCATCGTGCAAATATTTTAAAAAAACTGGAAGTAAAAAACACTGCAGAACTTATTAAAAAAGCAGCGAAAATAAATTTGATATAATATTTTGAAAACGACGCTATCCGTATTTATACGGATACAAAATGGGTAGATTCTTATAATTCTAAAAACCTATTTCTATGCTTAATTTTGTTATGAACCATAAAAAATAATAGTCATGAAAAACATAGCATTAATTTTAGGATTTCTAGTAGTTTCCTTTGGTGCATTTGCTCAAGAGAAAAGTGAGGTAAAGCGAAGTGATTTAAGAGGGCCAGCGTATAAAAACTATAAGCCTTGGCAGCACAAAACAACACCAACTACAATATATTCTGTTAATAAGAAAAAACACCTTGAGGGACCAGCATATAAAAATTATAAATCGTGGAGAGACACATCAAAAGTAGAAGTGGTTGCGGTGAACACTAGCGGCACTGAAAGGCAAAAGTTAACAGGGCCAGCATACAAAAACTACAAGCCTTGGATAAAAAAGGCAAAATAGGTATGGTTCGATAAGCAACATGTACCTGTAAAATATATTTTAAATATATATTAGGTCGTGTTGCTTGTTAAAATCAAAAGCATTTGAAATTAATACAATTTCAAATGCTTTTTTTAAAATATAACTTTAAGTGTTCACAAAAGTTAGTCTCACTCAAAATGTAATACGATGACATTTTATAACAAAATAAAGTGGGTTCTTGGAATTTTAATGATTTTTATTTTAATACTAAGCACCAACCTCATCGATAGAAAAAATTTTATTCGCATGAAAGATTCGGTCGTTACAATATATGAGGATAGGATAATCGCAAATGACTTAATATTTGAAATGTCCAATTCAGTTCATGAAAAGGAAATTGCAGTTGTATTATTAGATTCTGTTTTTTTTAATCAAGTAAATTTAAAAGTTAACGCTGATTTTCAAAGCCTTATTTCGAGGTTTGAGCTAACTAAGTTAACTGCCGAAGAAGGTAAAATTTTTGATGAATTAAAAAATAACATACAATCTCTAATTAAAGCAGAAGATATATTTATAAATTCAGGTTTCGTAAATGAAGCTGAAGTTGTTAAATATATTTCTAAAATTAAATATAATCTTAGTGGCTTATCTAAAATTCAACTTAACGAGGGCAGAAAACAAATGTCAATAAGTAAGCGCGCTATTGATACGGTCGAACTATTCACGCAAATAGAGGTTTATTTTTTAGTCTTTCTAGCAATAATCATTCAAATTATTGTAATGTATCAGCCTAAAGAGACGTCTTGATTTTGTACTATCTATTTCTAGATTAAATTATGTGAAATTAGTTTGTTCGTTATTTTCTTTTTGGTTAAAAACCCGTTAATAAAACCCTTTTCATATTTAAATTAAAGACTCTTAATTTTTAAAATATTCCTTTTCTTTGCATTACATAAACATAATATGAGTCAAGAAGTTTCAAAACGATACGCACAACGTGGTGTTTCAGCATCAAAAGAAGATGTACACAACGCTATTAAGAATATTGATAAAGGGTTATTTCCAAAAGCATTCTGTAAAATTGTTCCAGATTATTTAACAAATGATGACCATTACTGCTTAATCATGCATGCAGATGGTGCGGGAACAAAATCATCTTTAGCGTATATGTATTGGAAAGAAACGGGCGATATTTCGGTTTGGAAAGGCATTGCCCAAGATGCGTTAATCATGAATATTGATGATTTATTGTGTGTTGGAGTAACAGATAATATTATGCTTTCATCAACCATTGGAAGGAACAAAAGTTTAATTACTGGCGACGTCTTATCTGCAATAATTAATGGCACAGAAGAATTACTCGCAGATTTGAAATCGTTTGGAGTTACTATTCATTCCACAGGTGGTGAAACTGCCGATGTTGGCGATTTAGTAAGAACGATTATCGTTGATTCTACCGTAATCGCAAGAATGAAACGTACCGATGTAATTGACAATGCAAACATAAAAGCTGGAGATGTTATTGTAGGTTTAGAAAGTTTTGGGCAAGCTACTTACGAAAAAGAATATAACGGAGGTATGGGAAGTAACGGTTTAACCTCTGCCCGTCACGATGTATTTAGTAAATATTTAGCCAAAAAATACCCTGAAAGTTTTGATGCTTCAGTACCCGAAAACTTAGTGTATTCTGGGCATGTTAAATTAACAGATTCAGTTCCAAGTTCGCCTATCGATGCTGGAAAACTAGTCTTATCACCAACACGAACTTATGCGCCAATTATTAAGGAAATTTTATCAAAATATAAAAGCAATGTTATTCACGGCATGGTACATTGCTCAGGAGGTGCACAAACCAAAATACTACATTTTATTGATGAGTTTCACATTATAAAAGATAATATGTTTCCCATACCTCCATTATTCAAATTAATACAAGAGCAAAGTAAAACGGATTGGAAAGAAATGTATCAAGTATTTAATTGCGGCCATAGAATGGAACTTTACGTTTCACCAGAAATTGCCGAAAATATTATTTCAATATCAAAATCCTTTAATGTTGATGCTAAAATAATTGGTCGTGTTGAGGCTTCAAAAATTAAAAAGCTTACAATAAAATCAGAGTTTGGCGAGTTTAGTTATTAAAACAGCATCTTTTTTATAAAAACGGAATAGTTTTTGATAAATTTTTAACTTTAAAAAAACAGTCTAACCACCATCCATGAAGCAATTTCTTTTAATCCTCATTTGTTTATTTTTTAATTTTATTCACGCACAACCAGATTCCTTATTTTTAAAATCAAAGAAAGTTAAAGACGATGGTCCACAATGGAAACGAGAAAATAAAGCTTCTTTTGATTTAAATCAAGTATCATTTACAAACTGGAATTCTGGTGGTAGTAATTCTATTTCTGGGCTTTTAGGGTTTAATTCTTCTGCAAATTATAAAGACAAATATTTTAATTGGAGAAATGATTTATCAGTTCGATATGGAATAAATAAACAAGAATCAAGAGAATTAAGAAAAACCGATGATTTATTTGAAATAAACTCCGATATAGGTTACAATCCTAGTAATACATCAAATTGGTTTTATTCTGCGAAGTTTAATTTTAGAACACAATTAACAAACGGTTATAAATATCCTAATACAGATAATCCCATATCTAGGTTAATGGCACCAGGGTATCTATTTCTTGGAGCTGGAATGGAATATGGTAAAAAAATAGAACGGTTAGCGTTTTACTTTTCGCCTTTAACCTTGAAAGCAACCTTTGTTTTAGATGAAGAATTAGCAAATGCAGGTTCTTTTGGTGTAACTCCAGCAGTTTTAGATAGCGATGGTAATATTATTAGAAAAGGAGAACGTATTAGAAATGAAGTCGGTATTTTGATTACGAACGGATATGAAATGGAAGTCGCAGAAAATATTAATGTAAAACATAGGATAAGTCTGTATACAGATTATATCAATAACTTCGGAAATGTAGATTTAGATTGGAGAATTGATTTTGATTTCAAAGTTAACAACTTTATTAGAGCTACTTTAGGCTCTCATATTCGATATGATGACGATGTAAAAACACAAAAGCCAGCTGAGGTAGAAGGGGAGTTTGACGAGGCTGGAGCAAAAGTACAATGGAAACAGTTTTTAGGCGTTGGTTTCGCTATGGATTTTTAATGAAAATCTTGATGTTTATTCAAAAAATTTGTTAACTTTTTTATGTTAATAAATTATTAAAATATTGATTATCAATTGATTAAATTATTTTTACTGTAAACTTTATGACAACTATCATGTTTTAAGTTGAAAATATTTTGTTTATTTATGTTTTCAAATAATCCAAAATAAACTTAAAACTCTATCCGTATTCATGAATGTTGAAATCACGCAAACACCCTCAAAAACTTATACCCAAGATGAAGCTTTTAAGGCTTCATTAGCATATTTTAAAAATGATGATTTAGCTGCTAGAGTCTGGTTAAATAAATATGCGCTTAAAGATTCTCAAGGTCATATTTACGAATTAACGCCTAACGATATGCATAGACGTATTGCCAAGGAAATTGCTCGTATAGAATCTAAATACCCAAATCCATTTTCTGAAGATGACATTTTTAGTCTCATCAAAGATTTTAAATATATAGTGCCGCAAGGAAGCCCAATGGCAGGAATTGGTAATCCATTTCAAATTGGGTCGCTATCCAATTGTTTTGTTATTGGAAATTCTGGAGAATCAGATTCTTATGGCGGTATTATGAAAATAGATCAAGAACAGGTGCAACTTATGAAACGCCGCGGTGGTGTTGGTCATGATTTATCACATGTTCGTCCCAAGGGTTCTCCTGTAAAAAATTCGGCGCTAACATCAACAGGTTTGGTGCCTTTTATGGAGCGTTATTCTAATTCTACTAGAGAAGTGGCACAAGACGGGCGCAGAGGAGCTTTAATGTTATCGGTTTCTATTAATCATCCAGATTCTGAAGATTTTATTAATGCGAAATTAGAGCAAGGTAAAGTTACAGGTGCTAATGTTTCGGTTAGAATTGATGATGAGTTTATGAAAGCTGTTAAAACTGGAAGTGAATACACTCAAAAATATCCAGTGTTCAGTTCAAATCCTAAAGTATCAAAATCTATTGATGCCAATGCGCTTTGGAAAAAAATAGTGCATAATGCTTGGAAATCTGCAGAACCTGGAATCCTTTTTTGGGACACTATAATTAATGAATCTGTTCCCGATTGTTATTCCGATTTAGGCTATAAAACGGTATCTACAAACCCATGTGGCGAAATCCCACTGTGCCCATACGATTCTTGCAGATTATTGGCGATTAATTTGTTTTCATATGTTGAAAAACCGTTTACTAAAAAAGCAAAATTCGACTTTACATTATTTAAAAAGCATGTTGCGATAGCGCAACGTATTATGGATGATATTATCGATTTAGAGCTTGAAAAAATTGATAATATTTTAAAGAAAATAAATGCAGACCCTGAATTAGATGATGTAAAATCTACTGAAAGAAACTTATGGCTTAACATAAAAACAAAAGCAGAAGAAGGTCGAAGAACTGGTGTTGGTATTACCGCAGAAGGCGATATGCTTGCAGCTTTGGGTATTCAATATGGAAGTGATAAAGGGAATGCGTTTTCTTTAGAAGTTCATAAAACTATAGCTATTGAAGCGTATCGATCATCAGTGCACCTAGCTAAGGATCGTGGGGCATTTTCAATTTTTGATGCAGAGCGTGAAAAAAACAATCCGTTTATTCAAAGATTAAAAGAAGCTGATAGCAAGTTGTATTATGAAATGTTGGAATTTGGACGACGAAATATAGCGCTATTAACCATTGCACCAACTGGTACAACAAGTTTGATGACGCAAACAACATCTGGTATTGAACCTGTTTTTATGCCAGTTTATAAACGGAGGAGAAAAGTTAACCCAAACGATAAAGAAGTACGTGTAGATTTTGTTGATGAACTTGGAGATTCTTGGGAAGAATACGTTGTGTTTCATCATAAGTTTAAGCAGTGGATGGAAGTTAATGGTATTGATTCTTCTAAGAATTTTTCACAGAAAGAAATAGATGTTTTAATAAAAAAATCACCTTATTATAAAGCGACTTCAAATGATGTTGATTGGCTAAGTAAAGTGAGTATGCAAGGTGCTATTCAAAAATGGGTAGATCATTCTATTAGTGTCACTATTAATTTACCCAATGATGTTTCTGAAGAATTAGTGGGCGATTTATATTTGAAAGCTTGGGAAGTAGGTTGTAAAGGTGTTACGGTATATAGAGATGGTTCGCGTTCTGGAGTTTTAATTTCTAATGACGAAAAAAAGGAAGAAGCGTCTGATGATAAGTTAACTGCTTTTCCTAAAAAACGTCCACAAATATTGGAAGCTGATGTGGTCCGTTTTCAAAATAGTAAAGAAAAATGGATTGCTTTTATTGGGTTGATTAACGATAAACCTTATGAGATTTTTACAGGTTTAGCAGATGATGAAGATGGTATTTTAATTCCACGTTGGGTAAATACAGGTGTAATAATTAAAAATAGAAATGAAGATGGTAGTTCGCGTTACGATTTTCAATATAAAAATACTAGAGGTTATAAAACTACTATTGAAGGGTTATCGCATAAATTTAACCCAGAGTTTTGGAATTATGCGAAACTAATTTCCAGTACACTGCGTCACGGTATGCCTATCGATAAAATTGTTGATTTAATTAATAGTTTGCAGTTAGATAGCGAATCTATCAATACTTGGAAGAATGGTGTGGTTCGTGCTTTAAAACGTTACGTTGAAGATGGAACTAAGGCTAAAGGACAAGCTTGTGATAATTGCGAATCTGTAAATTTAATTTACCAAGAAGGGTGCTTAACTTGTAAAGATTGCGGTTCTTCTAAATGTGGATAGTAACAAGTTTTACTTAGAATAACAAGGTTGTTTAAAAAGTCAATTTTAGTTTAAATGTTACATTGAGCATTAACGAGAAACAAAATATTTTGTTTTGAAGGTACAAAGCATAGCTTTTTAGAAATGCATTGGTTTTCAAAACACTAAAACTTCGACTGCGCTCAGTTTGACAAGTAATAATTACTTTTTAAACAACCCTTTTTCTCTTTTAATGTAAAGCCCCAATACTGTAATCTTCCAATTCTTTTAAGTTATTGATAAGTTTTGAATGGCCATTTTTTATAAGGTACATATCATCTGAAACATCAACAATATGCCTGTACATATGGTCGGTAATTATAATGGCTTTATTGTTTTTTTCTTGAGAAATAAGTACTTTTATTTTTTCAACGTATAAAGGTGCCAAATGAGAAAACGGTTCATCTAATAAAATAATTTCGCGGTCACTTTTTAAAATAATATAGGTTTCAATTAAACGACGCTCACCACCAGATAATTTATTAATTTTCGAGTTTTTAAATAGGTCAAAAGTTTCAAAAAGACAAATAAAATCTTCCCAAGAAACATTAAATAAATTAAAAGCACTTTTAATTTTTATTGAATTAGGAATGAAATTATACTGTGGTAAATAAGCAACTAATTTACTTTGATACAAGGGTTTTAAAATGGCTTTACCGTTAATTCTAACAAGTTTGTATTTAGGTTTTAAATGGCCAAATGCTATATTTAATAAACAACTTTTTCCGCAACCATTACTTCCAAGAATCCCGGTAACTTTGCCAGTTTCAGCTTTTAAATAAATACCATTTAAAATACGTTTTTCTTTAAAATAAAGTTCAACGTTGTCTATTTCAAAAATCATATAAACTCCTTTAGAATTAGAAGAAAAGGGAGGCTTAAAAATAGATCAATTAGGTATAAAAAGAAAAACAATTTAAAAGTAGAAATACCTAGATTTTTATAAAAAACTAATTTTCTTTTGGCACTGGTTTCATTCAAAAAATACCACAAAAAAAGTGTTAATAATAGTTTTACTAAAAAAATGGGCACAAGGCTATAGCCAATAAGAGAAAGAAATACGTTAATGGCAAAAGACCATAAAATAAAGGGTCTGTAAAAGCCAAAAATGGACGATAATTGTTGCATAATACCTTTAATAACGGCATATAGTAAATAATATTTTTCATCACTAAGTATTACAGCATTTAATAGATAGTGAAAATTCATAAATTATCGTATTTTTGATTCCCAATTAAAAAAGGCCGATGTTAGAGAAATTACAGATAGTAAAACAACGTTTTGATGAGGTTAGCGATTTAATTATTCAACCAGATATTATTACCGATCAAAAGCGATATGTTGCACTAAATAGAGAATACAAAGATTTGCGACTTCTTATGGATAAGCGCGAGTTATATATAGAACTCACCAATAATTTAACCGAAGCTGAAGGCATTATTTCTGAAGGTGCTGATCCTGAAATGGTTGAAATGGCCAAAATGCAATACGACGAAGCCAAAGAAGGTATCCCAAAACTAGAGGAAGAAATAAAAGTATTATTAATACCCAAAGATCCAGAAGATTCTAAAAATGCAGTTGTAGAATTACGAGCAGGAACTGGTGGTGATGAAGCAAGTATTTTTGCTGGAGATTTATTTAGAATGTATACGAAGTATTGTGAAAGTAAAGGTTGGAAAGTAGATACTGTAGATTTTAGTGAAGGTACAAACGGTGGTTTTAAAGAAATTCAGTTTGAAGTAAGTGGCGATGATGTTTATGGAACTTTAAAGTTTGAGGCCGGCGTACACCGTGTACAACGTGTACCGCAAACCGAAACTCAAGGTCGCGTGCATACAAGCGCAGCAACGGTTATGGTTTTTCCTGAAGCTGAGGAGTTTGATGTGGAGATTAACCCAAAGGATGTTCGCATTGATTTTTTCTGTTCATCTGGTCCAGGCGGGCAATCGGTAAATACAACCTATTCTGCGGTTCGTTTAACACATATTCCAACGGGTTTAGTGGCCCAATGTCAAGATCAAAAATCGCAGCATAAAAATAAAGAAAAGGCTTTTAAAGTATTACGATCACGTTTATATGATTTAGAGTTAGCCAAAAAAATGGAAGAAGATGCGGCACTTAGGGGAACCATGGTAACTTCGGGTGATAGAAGTGCTAAAATTAGAACGTATAATTATCCACAAGGTCGTGTTACAGACCATAGAATTGGCTTAACCCTTTACGATTTAAGTAATATTGTAAATGGCGATATTCAAAAAATAATAGACGAATTACAACTTGCTGATAATACTGAAAAGTTGAAGGCTAGTGATGATGTGATTTAAGCCCTACCTGACTCCTTCCCAAAAAGTGAAGGACACTCGGTTGGAATAGCGTAACTGTATGGTAAAAGGTTATAATGCGAAGTCTAAACACATAAAAGTAATCACATAACAGTTTCCTCCTTTGGAGGATTAAGGAAGAATAAACACATAAAAGTAATCACATAACAGTTTCCTCCTTTGAAGGATTAAGGATGAATAAACACATAAAAGTAATCACATAACAGTTTCCTCCTTTGGAGGATTAAGGAGGAATAAACACATAAGAGTAAGCACATAACAGTTTCCTCCTTTGAAGGATTAAGGAAGAATAAACACACAAAAGTAAGCACATAACAGTTTCCTCCTTTGAAGGATTAAGGAGGAATAAACACATAA
>JBAQZZ010000169.1:0-35387 GCA_049791475.1 Flavobacteriaceae bacterium
TAAGATTCCTTATCATAATCTATAACCAAGGGTTCTTTTATTTCGATGGTTTGAAGAATGTTTTTCTTTTTAACACGCAAACCTTTTTTATCGAACGACCTCCTAAAGCCATCAATTACAATAGGCACTACCACAGGTTTGTAACGTTTTATAATATGAGCGGTCCCTTTTCTAATGGGTTTGAAAGGGGTTGTGGTACCTTGCGGAAAGGTAATAACCCAACCATCATCCAAAGCCTTTCCAATACTGGAAATGTCGCTCATTTTTACTTGTCGGTTTACGTCTTGCCCCTCGGCTCTCCAGGTTCTTTCAATGCTAATAGAGCCTACATACGCTAAAATTTTAGGCAACAAACCATCTTTCATGGTTTCTTTGGCAGCCACATAGTAGATATTGAGCTTAGGGTTCCATAAATACCCCACGTTTTTAATAGAGTCCACGCGTCCGCTCAAGCTAGCATTGAACACATGGAACATGGCCACCACATCGGCAAAATACGTTTGGTGGTTAGAAATAAACAGAACATTTTTATCAGGTAAGTTTTTAATGATTTCAGAGCCCTCTATTTGCAGTTCGTTAAATCCACGAAAACGTCTATGGGTCAGGGTCCCCAAAATTCTAATGAGCCACTTTTTTATAAATAAAATATGTCCGAATGGATTTCGTTTAAACAATGCCATAAATCACACGTCAAATTAGTTAGTTGGTACAAATGTAATAAATCTATAAACTACATGAGTTGTTTTAACAAGTCTTTAATCTCACTCAGCATCATGGCGGTGGCCCCCCAAACCACGTAGTTGTTAAGTTTAAACGCAGGCACCTCAACATCAATGCTGTAGGACGTTTGCACTTTTTGAGTAATGATGTTGGCATCATCCAAAAAATGTTGCACCGGTACTTCTATAATGGCTTCAACCTCGTTATCTTCCTTTATAAAGCGTGGTGTATTTTTTGAAATGCCTAAAAACGGATGTACATAAAAATTGCTTGGTGGGATGTAAACTTCCGATAATCTGCAAATTACTTCTATGTCCTTTATTGGCACCCCTATTTCTTCAAAAGTTTCTCTTACCGCAGCATCTTGAAGTGATGCATCCTGTTTTTCCAATTTACCTCCCGGAAACCCTATTTGAGCGGAATGCACCCCTTTGTAGGTGTTCCTTAAAATGAGAACCATGTGGGTTTGGTGGTTTGTATCTGGGTAAAACAAAGCTAAAACCCCGGCCTGTTTCGCCTTTTTTATGGCTTCTTTTTGGCGTTCCAACAGCTCCTGCCGAAAAGGTGGCACCATTTTATAGTGGGATACTAAGGCTGGTAATGGTATATTTTTTATTTTTGAAATTGAAATTGAAAACTCATCAAAATTCATTGGTATGCGCGTTATTCTAGTTTTATGTATTTTTTGTTTGTTTCTGAACTGTGAAGATAAACAATCTAAAAAGAAAAAAACAAGTGATGTTACCAAAACAGAAGCGACAAAAAAAGAATTTGTTGAAGACCCTGAAGACACTACCGATACCGCCGAAAGGCAGTACCCAAAACTGGATTCTAAAAAAGCGATGTACTTTTTTTTGGAATATGACAAACATCACAAAGAAAACAAAGTACGCATTACCACCGATTTTGGTACCATTGATATTTTATTGTTTGATGAAACGAAATACCACCGGTCGAACTTTATTTTTTTAACCAAACAACACTATTTTGATGGGACACAGTTTTATAGAGTGATTGACAATTTTATGGTACAGGCAGGAAATAGCGACGACAAAAAAACAGCCAGAAAACGTGGGCATATTGGGAAATACTTGTTGCCTGCAGACACCAAACGTGGGTTTAAACACGACCGAGGTGCGGTTTCCATGCCCAGTAGCGAGATTGATAACCCCCATAAATTGGCATCACCTTATGAGTTTTTTATTGTGCAGCAAAAAGGTGGCGCCCACTTTTTAGATGGCGATTATACCATTTTTGGGAAAGTTATAAACGGCATGGATGTAATCGATAAAATTGCTGCCGTTGAAACCGATGCCGCCGACTGGCCGCTTAAAAATATTTATATCAGGAAGGTGGAGATTATTCAATAAAAGTTCCAAGTTCAGAGTTCAGAGTTCAAAAATCCAAAAATCGTTAGTCGTTAATCGTTGGTTTTTTCTCTCGCAAACAAAGGCGCGAAGACGCAAAGGTTTAAAAGCTTAAATCAATACCATAACAATCTATATCGATTTTTTTTTTAATAATTTCGACATACATATAATGAATGTCGATTGAATCGACATTGGTATATAAAAAAAACAATAACTAATATATGAAAACGGTCTATAATAAAGATTTGCCTTCACTACTATCCGAAAGTTGAAAAATAAAAGTGTCTGAGAATCCCTTATTTTTGTTTTGAGAAAAAAAATAATCAATGGGACTCTTCAGACGCATCAAAAATAACAAAAAACCAGTACTTCGCCAAATCATAGATTTAGTTCCACGTTGGATGCTTGATTCCTGTACCAAACAATTTAAAACGGATAAAGGGTGCAGTAAATATAAGACTTATGACCAATTTGTAGCTTTAACTTTCGGACAGCTCAACAAATGCTATACCTTGAGCGATATATCTACTGGAATTGGGGTTTGTGAGACCTTCATTAGTGATTTGGGATTAACTCAAAGTCCAGCACGTTCAACGATGAGCGACGGCAATAAAAAACGCAACTGGCGAGTCTATGAAACCTTGTATGGGAAGCTTCTAAGGCATTATGATAGACTGTTAAAACAAGACAGCCATCGCACTATTATTGAAGAAATTAAAGACCACACCATCAAATTGATAGACAGCACCTTAATTAGCTTGTGCTTATCCATGTTTGACTGGGCAAAGTTTCGGACAGCAAAAGGCGGTTTGAAAATACACACTTGCTGGGATGATGCTTTGCAGATACCAGACTTGGTAAATATTACAGAAGCCAAAACACACGACAGGTATGGTCTAGGGCAAACCATTTTTGCCAAGAACAGCATAATTGTTGAGGACAGAGCCTATTTTGATTTTGCCTTGATGCTCAACCGGATACTTGCAGAAAATATTTTTGTAACTAGGATAAAAACAAATACACAATATCAAAGTATAGAAGAATTAGAGTTGCAAATTGAAGTGGACCAAGATATTTTAAAAGATGAAATCATAAAGCTGACGGGGGTCAAAGCCATAAAAACCAAGATAAACGAACATAAACTACGGTTAGTCAGTGTTTACAAAGAAGATGAAAACAAAGTTATTCATATCATTACGAACAATCTGGATTGGACTGCAAGAACCATCGCCGATCTGTATAAGAAGAGATGGGATATTGAACTTTTTTTCAAGGCAATCAAACAAAACCTTCAAATAAAAACATTTGTTGGAACAAGTGAAAATGCGGTTAAATCTCAGATATACGTAGCTTTAATAAGCTATTTGTTATTGGAATTGATAAACAGAACGATTGCCAAGAAAACAAAATCATTTTCAAACTTTGTCGAAAAGATAAGAATCTGTTTGGTTTTCTATTTAAGTATTGAATATGTTTGTAATCAAGTAAGTGAGGGGGCGAAAAAAGTCAGTAAACAAACCAAAATAGCGTTCGAGACAGACTTATTTTCTCAATAAATAAAAATTGAACCAATAAAAACAGTACCTAACAATGGAAATTTAGATTTTTTCTAAAACTTTCGGATAGCTGTGATAAATTAATTTAAAACGCCCATTAGTTTGGTCGCTTTGTTCCATAATAAATTGTGAAAGCTATTTAAAACGAGTGATTTTTTCTTTTTTTTGCGTAATTTCATTTTAACTAAAACTAAAATTATGAAAAGATTATTAGCATTGATTTTTTTTGTTTCATCATTTTCAAATGCGCAATCTAATACTGCTATTGATTTTTTTGAGTCATTAAATGAAGATCAACGTGATAAAGCAAATTTGGCATTTAATGATTTAAATAGAGAAACTTGGCATTTTTTACCTGCAGTTTCTGTTGCTAGAGAAGGAATTTCTCTTTTAGAATTAGATGAAGAACAAAAAGTATTGGCTTTTAATTTCCTTAAAACTCATTTAAGCGAAGCAGGCTATAAAAAAATCCAGTCTATAATTAGTTTAGAGAATATACTAGCCGAAATTAGTGGAGATCCTGTTTACAGAGACCCCTTAAAATATCATATCACCATTTATGGAAATCCTGAAAAAGATAAAATATGGAGTTGGTCTTTTGAAGGGCATCATATATCGTTGAATTTTACTATTTCTGAAGATAAAACATCATTTTCACCAAGGTTTTTAGGTTCAAATCCTGGCATGATTAAAAAGGGGAAACGTAAAGGAGAACGTATTTTAAATAAAGAAGAAGATTTAGCTTTTAAATTGATTAATTCGATGACTACCGAACAATTAAAGCAAACTATTTTTCAAACAACATCATTTCAAGAAATTGTAACTCGTAACGAATCAAAAGTAGCGCCATTAAGTTCTGTAGGAATACAGGTTAAATTATTAGATGAAAATCAGCAAAGTATTTTAGTATCCTTAATTGAAGTATATCTAGCTACTATCCCTACAAACTTAGCAAAAGAACGATTTAGAGCTATAAAAATAGCTGAGTTTGATGATATTCACTTTGGTTGGGCTGGATCTACCGATATATCAAAAGGCCATTACTATAGGATTCAGGGAGATACTTTTTTGATTGAATTTGACAACACTCAAAATAATGCCAACCATGTACATACGGTTTGGCGAGATTTTTATGGTGATTTTGGAAGAGACCTTATTAAAGAACATTATGATAACTCAGAACATCATAAAAAATAAAGTCTGTTATTTATTCTTGACATAAATCAACTTAAACCTTCCATTAGTTTGGTCGCGTTGTTCCATTTCAAATTTAGGAAGCGATTTAAAAAGTGGCGTGAGTTTGGCAAAACCAAAATTTCTAGAATCAAAATTTGGTTGCTTCTTTAAAATTAATGAACCAACATCTCCTAAAAATGCCCATCCATCATCATCGGCTGCATCATCTACAGAATTTTGGAGTAGTTTAATAACTTGTGGTGTGATGTTATAAAGGTTTTCTTTCTTCGTTTTTCTGCCTTTTTCGTCTTTAAGGTCGTTATCATCCGTTTTTAAAATCTCTAGATAAATAAACTTATCGCAGGCCACAATAAAAGGATTTGGTGTTTTCTTTTCTCCCATACCGTAAACCACCATGGCAGCTTCTCGCAAACGGGTTGCTAATTTTGTAAAATCACTATCTGAGGATACCAAACAAAAACCATTTACTTTTTCAGAATATAAAATATCCATGGCATCAATTATCATCGCAGAATCTGTAGCATTTTTTCCTGTAGTGTAACCGTATTGCTGTATGGGTGTTATGGCATTTTCTAGCAATACATTTTTCCATTTAGATAAATGTGGTTTTGTCCAATCGCCGTAAATCCGCTTTATAGTTGGTGTACCGTACTTTGCAATTTCTTCCATCATTTCAGAAATGTATTTTGATGGGATATTGTCACCATCAATAAGCACGGCTATTTTTGTGTCTTTTATCATATTTTTTAAAGATAGATAAATATTAATAAAACTAAAATTTTGTTGTGTAATTAAATTTAGTTTTTTAACAGTTTATAGGGAATTTTATATTTCATATTATTTACTTTTAGGTCGGTTAATTCAAAAATTTAAAATAATCCTACCAAAAAAGTTTAAAAAATGAAAGTAAAAACAATGAAAACAAGTAACTTTTTGTTTTTCGCATTATCGATTTTACTCTGCATCAGCTCATCAAATGTTCATGCTCAGAAAAAAAAGAAAGATAGAAAGAAAGACAACGTTGAAGCGGCAGCTCCGACACCAAAAAAGGATAAAGAAAAAAGCATTAAAGATTTAACAAAATCCAGTAAAAAAATTGAAGGTTTATTTACTATTTATCAAGATACTATTACAGGATCTTTACAAATGATTATTACTGAAGATCAGTTGAATAATGAGTATATCTATTTTAGCCAAATAGCAGATGGGGTTTTGGATGCAGGAAGAATAAATAGAGGATCTTATGGGGGTTCAAAAGTTTTTACTGTTGAAAAATATTTCGATAAAATAGAATTCATTACTCAAAATACATCCTTTTATTTCGATCCAGAAAATGCCGTTTCAAAATCTAAAGATGCCAACATAAGCAAGGGTAATATGGCCAGTTTGAAAATTGAAGCACAGGATAGCAAAGCGGGTCTTTATTTAATAAAAGCAGATGATTTATTTTTAAAAGAAACCTTTTCGCAAATAAAACCAGCCTCTAGACCTGGTACCCCGCCTACTGCTTTTAAATTAGGTGGTTTAGATAAGGAGAAAACTAAAATTAAAAACATTAAAAACTATCCAGAAAACACGAATCTTGAAGTTGAATATGTTTATTCTTCGCCTTCTGTACTAAATGGAGGATCGAATGCTGTTTCGGATGGTAGAAATGTAAGTATAAAAGTATTTCATAGTTTAATTGCAATGCCAAATAATGATTTTGAGTCACGTTTTGATGACCCAAGAGTGGGGTATTTTACAAACCAAGTGAATGACCAAACTTCTGCTAGCTCAACACCGTATCGTGATTTAATTTATAGATGGCATTTAAAAAAGAAAAATCCTGAATTAGCGCTTTCAGAACCTGTAACACCAATAACTTGGTGGATGGAAAACTCTACACCGTTAGAATGGCGTGAGACTATTAAAAATGCTGTTTTAGAATGGAATAAAGCTTTTGAAAAAGCAGGTTTTAAAAACGCAATTGAAGTTAAACAACAACCTGATGATGCCGATTGGGATGCAGGCGATATTAGATATAATGTTTTAAGATGGACAGCATCGCCACAACCTCCTTTTGGTGGTTATGGGCCAAGTATGAAAAACCCAAAAACAGGTGAGATTTTTGGAGCTGATATTATGTTAGAGTACTCTATGATTACAGGTAGTGGTTTTAATTCAAAGTTATACGAATCTAGTCAATCTAATAACGATTTGGATTTTAATGACAATGAATCTGAAATGAATTGTACTTTAAGAGAAGGCGTTATAGAAAACTATCATTTTGCAAAATCTGCAGCTAAGATTTTTGGTGCTACTGACAGTGAAGTTAAACGTTTACAGAAAGAAACTATTACTGGTTTAATCATACATGAAGTAGGTCATACATTAGGTTTAAACCATAATATGAAGGCGAGCCAATTGTTTACTCCTGCACAATTAGCAGATGCTGATTTTATAGAAGGCAAATGCTTAACAGCTTCTATAATGGATTATGCAATTATTAACGTTACAAAAGACAGAAGCAAGCAAGGACAATATGATGATGTTACTGTTGGCCCTTATGATGTTTGGGCCATTCAACTGGGCTATACACCTTTTAAAACGGAAGCTGATCGTCAAGCCTTATTAAATGAATCAACAAAACCAGAACATATTTTTGGCAATGATGCTGATGATATGCGTTCACCTGGAAAAGCTATAGATCCAAGAGTTATGATTTTTGATCAATCTAGTGATCCAATAACCTACTTTATAGATCGTATTGAATTATCAAATGAACTTTTAAAAGAAGCAAAGTCTAAATTCACAACAGAAGGAGAATCGTATCAAGAATTACGACGTGCATATTATTCACTTAGTAATCAAAAAGCAAATGCTGGTAATATTTTTTCTAGATATATTGGAGGTGTTTATGTAGATAGAGCTATGGTTGGACAGGAAGGCGGAACACAACCATATACACCCGTAAGTTTAGAAGATCAAAAAAGAGCAATAAACGCTTTAAAAACATATATTTTCGCACCTAATGCGTTTGATGCTCCAAATGATTTATATAATTATATAGCTAGGCAACGTAGAGGGTTTAATTACACCCAAGAAGACCCAAAAATACACAGTCAAGTTTTAAGTTATCAAAAAAGGGTATTGCTTCATCTTTTACACCCAAATACGCTTCAACGTATTACAGATTCTGAGTTATATGGTAATAAATATTCATTATCAACATTTATGAATGATTTAAATAACTCTATTTTTAAAGCTGATATTTATGGAAACGTGAATACATTCAGACAAAACCTTCAGTTAGAATATACCAACATGCTTATAGGTACGTTAACGGGTAAAGAAAGTAGTAAGTATACGCACAATGCAAAATCTATGGCTTTGTATAATTTAAAAGCGATTAGAACTATGGCTGCTCCTTCTGGCAATATAGCTTCTAGAGCTCATAAACAGCATTTACGAACACTTATCGATAATGCAATAAAAGAAATAAAATAATATTTCGTTTTATTAAACTAAAAAAGCTACTTCATTTACGAGGTAGCTTTTTTGTTTTATAAATTAGTTGATGTTTCTTTTTAGGAACAAACAATTGTTTACTTTATGTTTCATTTACTAATACCAATGAAAATGCAATTTCTATGCCATATTTTAAGAATACTCCCGTTTTTTTCCTTTAACACCTTCAAAAAATTTACGCATAAATTTTAAATCAGCGTCAACATCATCCGTTGGATAAAAAGGTTCAGAAATTTTGTTTTGTTTATTTTCAAAATCAAGTGTGAACATAATAATTGGCACTTTGGCTTCCTTGGCTATGTAGTAAAATCCTGTTCGCCATTCAGTAACTTTTTTTCTAGTACCTTCAGGAGCTAATGTCATTCTAAATTCATCTTTTTCATTAAACAATTTAGCTATGGCTTCAACTTTATTTTCATTATTCTGTCTGTTTATTGGCGCACCGCCTAAAGCCCTAAAAAACCATCCTATTGGAAATACAAATAATTCTTTTTTTCCAACAAAATTTGTTTTTAAACCAATAACGGCTCTCAATAAAACACCTATATAGAAATCATGCCAACTGGTATGTGGAACAGCGATAATAACTGCTTTTTTAATGGTACTTATTGAAAAATTTGTATTGCCAACAACCTGCCAACCCAAAACTTTAAAATAAATAAATTTGGCTAGCCGTTGCATATTACATTTTTTGATAAAGTTCTTTTAACTTTTTTGGTGTCGCTATTTGCTCCCAGTTTTTACCCAGTGCATTTTCCCATAAAGGCTTCAAACTTAAGGCTATATTAATCATAGTTTCAAATTCTTTATCGCTCAAATCTGCACAAATATCCTTTGGTAATTGAATATTATGTTTGGCTTTCATAGCCTTAAAAAGGGCCACCCCTTCTGGGTAAAACTCTTCTAAGTGATTAAAAACAATACAGTTTCCTATACCGTGCTTTGTGCCTAGTAAATAGGACAAGCCGTAACTCATAGCATGAGCTACACCTACTTGAGAATACACAATGCTCATACCACCATGCCACGAAGCCATCATGAGTTTGTCTTGAGCTGCTTTAGCATCAAGTTTGTTGGTTAAAAAGATGTCTTTACAAAGCTCTAAAGCCATGTCGCCATAAGTTTGGCTAAATGCATTTAAATATGTGCCTTTTAAAGATTCAATACAATGAATATAACAATCCATTCCTGTATAAAACCATTGTTCTTTAGGAACATCTTTGGTCAATTCTGGGTCTAATATAACTTGATCGAAAGGTGTGAAATCAGAATTTATACCTAGTTTTTTTTCTGGACCTGTTAATACTGTTGTACGTGAAACTTCAGAACCAGTTCCAGATATTGTTGGAATACCAACATGGTAAATAGCTGGATTTTTAACCAAATCCCAACCTTGGTAGTGTTTGGTTTCGCCTTTATTAGTAAGCATAATAGAAACGGCTTTAGCTAAATCTAAAAGTGTGCCGCCACCTATACCTATAACACCTGAAGGACGTTCTTTTGTATCTAAAATAATAGATTCTACGAGTTCATCAACCTGAGATGTTTTGGGTTCTTCTTTAGCAGAAATATAAATGATTTTATCATCATAAGATAAATTAATCCTTGATGTTAACCATGGATTACTTCTAAAAATATCATCTACCAAAAAAATAAAAGGTGCTTTAATATTTAATCGCTTTGGGGCAATAATATCATTTAATTGATTGAAACTACCTCTGCCAAAAACCACTCTTGGCACCATTGGAAAGTTTTTATAACTCATTTAATATGTTTTCTTTTACAAAAAGTAAAAATAGTATTATTTTAAATTTTATAGCTTTTAATCGTGTTGAAATTTCTTAAAAAAATCACACTATTAATTTAATAGTTTTAATAAGTCTCTTAAAGAATTTATCGTTTTATAATGCTTTCCATTTGTTTCTTTTTCTGTGACTTGTTCATGTGCCCAAGTCGTATGAAAAGGAATATGAATAGCATGTGCTTTAATGTTTACTAATGGCAAAATATCAGATTTTAAAGAATTTCCTATCATTAAAAACTCTGAAGGTTTAATGTCTAAATGATTTAATAACTTGGAATAATTTGCTTCCTGTTTATCACTTAAAACTTCAATGTGATGAAAATAATTAGTCAGCCCAGATTTTTCTAATTTTCGTTCTTGGTCTAACAAATCTCCTTTAGTTGCCAAAATTAATCTGTAATTTTTAGATAACGTTTTTAAAACATCTTCCACGCCATCTAACAATTCTACTGGCTTGTTAAGCATCTCTTTTCCAATATTTAAAATAGCTTCAAGAGTTTTATTTGAAATCGTATAATTAGATAATTCTAAAGCAGATTCTACCATAGACAGCGTAAATGCTTTAACACCATAACCATACAAATTAAGATTATCTATTTCTTTTTTAAAAAGTTCTTGATCTATTTTATTTTTTGTTTCATATTTAGATAGTAATTCACAGAATTGTTCTTCGGCTTCTCTAAAATAGGTTTCGTTTACCCAAAGTGTATCATCGGCATCAAAGCCAATTACTTTTATGTTTTGATAATTTATTTCCATAATTTCTTGGCGCGTTCTAAATCTTCAGGCGTATCAATTTCTACACCTTGCACATCTGTTTCTACCATTTTTATGCGCTTGCCGTATTCTAAATAGCGCAGCTGCTCCAGTTTTTCTGAAGCCTCTAATGATAACATTGGCAACTTATAAAAATCTAAAATAGCATCTTTTCTAAAGGCATAAACGCCTTTATGTTTATAGTATTTTACACCTGCATTTTTATCTCTTGGAAAAGGAATTGGGCTACGCGAAAAATATAATGCAAATTTAGATTGATCGATAACAACCTTTACTGTATTTGGGTTATTTATCTCTTCTAAATCTGTGATATGTACCATTAATGACGCTAAATCGACTTCCTTATTTGGGTCGTTTTTAAAAACTTCAATAAGTTTTGCTAAAGATTCTGCATCTGTAAATGGCTCATCACCTTGCACATTTATAACCACATCAATATCCATAGATTCAACAGCTTCTGCAATTCTATCGCTTCCACAATCGTGTTCTTTTTTACTCATTATTGCCTTTCCACCATTATTTACAATCTCATCATAAATAATAGCACTATCGGTTACCACAAAAACATCGTCAAATAAATGGGTAGCTACTGTAGCTTCGTAGGTTCGTAGAATAACTGTTTTTCCGCTTAAATCTTGCATCAATTTACCAGGAAAACGAGAAGCGCTATATCGCGCAGGAATCATAGAAATTATTTTCATTAAATAGCTTTCATTTCTTATTCAAAAATAGAATAATTATTAAAAGATTCCGCTTTTATTTCGTTTAAACTTATTATATAATTTAAAAATCACGAATAAAATAATGATTACAAAGATTATTGCTAGAATGGGAATAAAAATAGAAAGTATGGACATGACTATGGAAGTTCCTGTTTCTAAAGTTGAAACCACAGGATTTGCTAAACCACCTGTTGTTGCTGTGGATGCTAAACGGGTTGTACTTGCGGTTCCTGCTATGGCAGCAGCTGTACCACCGCCAGCAATTATAGCTAGAGCCCAAGTAATTACAGGACTTAAATCTGCTACTGTTGATAACATAATTACGGTGCCTGCTAAGGCTGCTAAAGGGACCGATATGGTGTCTAGTAAATTATCAACGTAAGGTATAAAATATGCAAATATTTCTACTAATGTGGCTACACCCAAAGCAACTAATGCGGTTGTGCTTCCAATCCATTGCCAAGATTCATTAAGTTGCCAAACATCAAAATACGATGCTAAACTTAAAGCAAACAAAGGAACAAATACACGAAAGCCAACTGATGCTGCTAGCCCTATGCCTAAAAAGATACTAATAATGGTTTCGAATCCCATATCCCCTAAATCCCTGAAGGGGACTTTTGTTTTAGTTAATATTAACTTTTTATAATGAAAGTGAAAAGTTTCAGAATTCAACGAAATTGACTGCTCCCGATAGCTATCGGGACTGCCACTGCCTACTGCGACTTTTCACTTTATTCCTCAAAAAAATCATCTTTAAAACCAATAAGATACAATTTTTCTTTGGCACGAGTTACTGCTGTATACAACCAACGTAAATAATCTTTATCAATGCCATTTGGCAAATAAGGTTGTTCTACAAAAACGGTGTTCCATTGCCCACCTTGAGACTTATGACAAGTTATTGCGTAAGAGAATTTTACCTGTAATGCATTAAAATGTTTATTGCTTTTTACCTTTAGAAACTTTTTATATTTACTGGTTTCATTTTCATAATCTTTCATTACTTCTTGGTAAAGTCTGTTAGATTCCTCGTAGGGTAATGAGGGGGTTTCAGCGTCAATAGTATCTAGTAATAAAACGGTTTCAAAAGGCGTCATTTTTGGATAATCAACCATTCTTACTTTAACTTCCGCAAAGCGAAATCCATAAATTTCTTGGATACTAAAAATCTCTAAAACTTCAATAATATCACCATTTGCTATAAAACCAGCTTCGGTAGTTGGTTTTATCCAGAAATAATTATTCTTTACAACCATTAAATAATCGCCAGAAGATAATTCGTTTTCATTAAACAAAATTCTACTTCGTATTTGTTGATTGTAAAGGTTAGCTCTTTTATTACTTCTTACAATAATGGCGGTTTCTTCATTTCCTAAATTGCTGTACGCATCGTTTATGGCATCCATAATATCATAACCATCAACAAGTCTAATAATATCCTTAAAATCGTTTAAATCGAACTTAAAGCCTTCATAAAATGAATTTGACAAAGCTTCTCGCAAAATGGTTGCGTTTGCTAATATACCGGAGTCTTGCTCTTGCCTCACCACTTCATCAAGTTCCATTTTAGTAACTTCTTTATTGTAATTTAAGGCCAGCGTGTTTTCATTTAATGCCGGACTTAAATCGAGTTTCACAGGTGGAAGTTGTGCTGTATCACCAATTAAAAGCAATTTACATTGATGGCCAGAATACACATACTGCATCAAATCATCTAAAAGCGAACCGTTTTCAAAAAGTTTAGATTCTCCGGGTGTATCTGGAATCATTGATGCTTCATCTACTATAAAAATGGTGTTTTTGTGTTTATTAGGCTGCAATACAAATTTTACGCCACCATTTTTTTCTTTTTTTGGAAAATATATTTTTTTATGAATGGTAAATGCCTCTTTTTTAGAATAATTAGAAATTACTTTAGCCGCTCTACCCGTTGGTGCCATTAAAACAGCACTCTTTTTTGCTTTCCATAAATTAGTAACAATCGTGCCCACAATGGTAGTTTTCCCTGTGCCTGCATAGCCTTTTAATAAATAAAGTATATTTGTATCTTTACTAAAAATAAATTCAGATAGTTGCTGTAAAACAATATTTTGTTTAAGCGTTGGATTAAACGGAAACTGTTGCTTTATAAGGGAATAAAATTCGGATGGCGTCATTAAATGGCTTATAAATTATAAATTATTCAAATATAGAAATGATTTTTATGCCCTAAGGTTTTTACGATTAAAAAAAAATTGTAGATTTGCTAAATACCATTAATTAACTTTATAATTAAATATAACTATGTTAACATTCATTCTAATTGCAGTTGCTGTGATTCTTGTAACAATTGGCTTGGTTAAGCTGGTTGACAAATTTGTACCTCAAAAACTTAAGCCTGTTTTAACTATTGCACTATGGTTATTAATTGCTTTTTTAGGATATCAAACATTTATGTCTGTTTACAATCCTATACTTTTCAACCAAGTAAAAGATAAACGTTATGCTAAAGTTATTAAAAGCTTAATAGACATTAGAGACGCTCAATTAGCTCACAAACAAGTAACTGGGAAGTTTTCTGGTGATTTTGACAAACTAGTTAAATTTATAGATACCGCCCAATTTACGCTTACACAACGTCGTGATTCTAGTACAATTGATGAAGTACTTAGTAAACAATTTGGTGTAGATATGTATAAAGATATTGTTATTACCGACACTTTAGGTTTTGTTTCTGTTAGGGATTCTTTATTTAAAAAGTCTGATAGATATAAAACGATGATGAACGTTCCTGCTGGTGAAGCAGGTGCTAAATTTTCGCTTAAAGCGGGATTTTTAGAACAAAATGATATAAAAATTCCAGTTTTTGAAGCTATGGTAAAAAAATCAGTAATCCTATTCGATCAAGATAAAGACTTAATAAATCAAGAAAATCAAGTAGTTTCGGTTGAAGCTGTTAATGGAGATGCTTTAAGAGTAGGTTCTATGGACGAAGTAAATACCAACGGAAATTGGCCAAAAAATTATGGCACAATCGATTAATAATCCAAATAAACTAACTAATCTAGAATTGTCCATTCAACTAAGTTTGAGTGGACTTTCTTTTTGTATCCTACAAAGAGGCACAAATACCATTGTTGCTTTAAAGGATTATAACTTTGATAAAAAGTTAAATCCAATTGAGCTATTAGATCGGTTAAAACACCTTTTTAATTCAGAATCTGTTTTAAAAAACAGTTTTGAAAGTGTTGTTGTAATTCATGATAATGCGCTTTCCACTTTAGTTCCAAAAGCCCTTTTTAATGCCGATTGTTTATCCGATTATTTAAAGTTTAATACTAAAATATTAAAATCAGATTTTATAACATCAGATACTATTGACATTAATGACAGTGTTAATGTTTATGTGCCATATATAAATATCAATAATTTTATTTACGACAAGTTTGGAAGCTTCACTTTTAAACATGTATCAACCATTTTAGTTGAGAAAATTTTATTGATTGAAAAGCATTCTGATATACCTAAAGTATATGTAAACATTAGCAAAAATCATTTTGAAATTATTGTGGTTAATGCTGCAAAACTTCAACTTTACAATTCATTTGAGTACAACACTAAAGAAGATTTTATTTATTATGTGCTTTTTACGGCAGAACAACTAAAGTTAAATCCAGAGAAGTTAAACTTAATTTTTATTGGTGATGTTGATACTAAAAATGAATTATACACTATAGCTTACAAATATATTAGGTTTGTATTTTTAGGAGACCGAGAAGATAGCTACAAATACAGTACAGATGCACAACCTGAAACCAACCACAGCAGCTTTGCTTTAATAAAAAACTTTTAATGCGTATTATTTCAGGTCAATATAAAAGCAGGAGAATATTAGCTCCTAAAAATTTGCCTGTTCGCCCAACCACAGATATGGCGAAGGAATCGTTATTTAATATTTTAAATAATCAGTTTTATTTTGACGATATTTCAGTTTTAGATCTTTTCGCAGGCACTGGCAATATCAGTTATGAATTTGCCTCAAGAGGCACTGAACAAATTACTTGCGTCGATCAAGATTTTGGTTGTGTTAAATTTATAAATGAAACAGCCAAAAAGTTTGAGATGCCCATTCAAACTATAAAAAGTGATGTGTTTAAATTTTTAGAAAAAACAACTCAAAAAGCTAATATAATTTTTGCAGACCCACCTTATAGTTTTTCTGATGAACAATTTGCTAAAATACCAGAACTCATTTTTCAAAATAATTTAATCTTAGAAGATGGTTTACTAATTATTGAACATTCTAAACATACTGATTTATCTACTTTAAGTTATTATAACTATTCAAAAAGTTATGGCGGCAATATGTTTAGCTTTTTTGAAAACAAAGAAGTTTAATAAAATTTTTTTAATTATCATTTTTACAGTACATTAGAGGTCTCTCTAAGTTATAATTAAGAGTCGCCCCCGACTCTATACATACTTTTCTCTTTACAAAAAAAGCAAGTCTTTTCTTGAATTTGTTTATGGTTTAAAATTAATATTAACCACTAAAACCATAAACAAAATGAAAACAAATTTTTTACTAGTAGTACTTTCAATTTTATTATTTACAGCTTGCCAAGAGCAAGAGAAAAAGCGATATTTTGCAGAATCTCCTGAAATAGATGTCTTAAAAGCAGGTATAAAAGCCTACGAAACTGGAGATTGGGATACTTGGAAATCTCACTTTGCAGATACAGCTAAGGTTTTTGTGAATTCTGATAAAAGTATAAATGTTGCTAAACGATTAGAAGATTTAAGTAGCGGTTCAACAATCTTGTCTTCCTACGGTTTTGATCATGATAAAGAATACATGGAAATGGTTCTTGATAAAGATGACGAAACTTGGGTGTATTATTGGGCGCAGTGGAATGGTGAATTTACAACTACTAAACGAAAAGTTTCAGTTCCTATTCATCTTGCGGTTCAATTTATTGATGGTAAAATTGTTACAGAACACATTTATTATGATGGGACAGAAATGAATAAAGCCATAGAAGAAGTGACTGTAATAGAAGAAGCAGTTGCACAAGCTGAAGTAGAAGAATAAATTTTAACCAACCAAAAATATAAATTATGAAAACTTTAAAAAATTTATCAATTCTAACATTTACGATTTGCTTATTAGTTAATTTTTCTTTTGCCCAACAAAAATTTCGTGTACATGAGGATATTATAAAACCCTCTCATGTTATGGAATATGAAGGTATTCTGGCAGAAATGATGGCTTTAGTTAATAAACATAAAGTAAAAGATGCTAGTTGGATAACGCTCACTTCAATCAATTCACATTATATGTATATCGCTCCCATTAGTAATTATGCAGATTTAGATAAACCATCATTCATTACGCAGTTGGTAGAAAAAGAGGGCGCTGAAAAAATAAAGGATCTTTTTGACCGTATGGATAAGTGTTATGACACAGAACTTGATTACACTATAACCTTAGATAGCGAACTGTCATACATGCCAAATGGCATTACACAAACTCCAGAGGGAGAGAACTATAGACAAAATCACGTATTATATGTAACCCCGAGTAAACGCGCAGTGGTAAAAGAAAAATTACAAGCATTAAAAGCACTTTATACAAGTAAAAAATCTAAATTATATTACAGAGTATATAAAAGTGGCTTTGGTACAGATGGTGAGTATTATATGGTAGCCGTAGCTGCTAAAGATGCTGAAGATTATGCAAAAAAAAGTAACGAAAACGAAACTTTAATTGGAGAAGAATTACAAAGTGCAATAAACGAGATGTATTTTAATAGCTTGAGATATGAAAAAATAGAAGGTATGATTAGACCAGATTTGGCCTATTCTTCAAAATAAATTAACAAAAAACCCTTCTTAATTATTAAGAAGGGTTTTTTTATGATAAAGTAAATCTATAAGCCGAATTCTGTACTCAAAAAGAGCCCTTATCATTTATCTGAGTGCATTATTACTAATACACTTTAGCTGCCTACCCTCCAACAATCGAGCGTGCCACCCGCTCCCAATAGCTATCGGGACGTTGGTATACATGACATTGCACCACATAGAGTTTACCTGGTTTCACTACGGCATTACCCGTACATACTTTCTGTTGCACTTTTCCTAACCTCACGGTTGGTGGTTATTAGCCACTATGTTGCACTGCGGTGTTCGGACTTTCCTCCCTTAGTGCTGAACTTGTTTCAGTACCTATTTCAATAAAGTTCTAAGCTAAATTGATAAGATACCGAAACAAGTTCAGCACAAAAGCGATAAGGCGATTTACTTAAGTACAAAAGTACAATTCTAAAAATTCAAATTCCAAATTCCAACAACTAAAATTTGTGCGTTACCACAAGGGTCAGGCTTTCCGTTATATCTTTTTTGTGCTGAAGGTATTTTAGTATCCATTAAGTGGTTTCTACACATTTTAAATAAGTTTCAAACTAAACCTTTTAGTTAAGCACAAAAAAGGATGCCACTGCAATCCCTAACGCGCTTGCCTACTAGCTTAGGTTATATGAATTGAGAACTGTGTGTTTTTTGGAAAGGTTTGTTTAACGCTGTTATATAATAGTGTCGAGAAGGATATTTTTTTACCATTTTTGGCTTATGCTAATTGCAGTTTAATATACTTAGATGGTAAAACACCATAAGCCTCATAAAAACATTTTGAAAAATAAGTTGGACTACTGAATCCTGTTTCATAAGCAATTTCAGAAATATTTGATACTTGTCTGTCTAATAATGCCAGTGCCTTATTCAATCTATATTCTTTTAAAAAACTATTCGGAGACTTTCCTATTATAGACATCATTGTCCTATATAATTTAGATTTACTATAACCCAATTTTTTACTAAAATCTAATGCGCTTGTAGTCGATTGATTCCATATCGTCTCAGTGTATTCCAATAAACTTACGAGAAATTCTTTTTCAACAACAGTTAATGATTTAACCTCTTTTATGTTAATTGGGTGGTTTCGATTCTCACTTTCATATAAATCTATAACTTCTGGCGATAGTAATATTTTGCCGTTAATTGTATAACACAAATAGCTAGCTTCTTTTATCGTATCCTCAAAAATGCTTTCATTTTTGGTTACTGGAATACCTGCACTTATACCTATGTTAAATTCTAAATCTGGAGTTATTACACAATTATATAATTCTTGAATCTTTATTGCGCTTTTAACAGCATTCGTGACACTGGTAAATGACATTAAAAAAGAATTTGCTTCATGCTTAACAACACGTCCATTCTGATTATTAACAATATTTATTATTGATTTGTTATAACCACGAATAGCTGCGTGTAATGTTTCAATATTTTCAGTTCTTAAAACGTTCTTTTTTATATTAACAACCATCAATGTCCTAAAAGCTGAGTCGTTAATAATATTTAGTTTTGTGTTTTGTGATTTCTCTGGATCTTCAATACGGCCTAAAAAAGATTCGACTATAGTATCATTTACTTCTATGATGCGTTGTGGAATATCGCCATGTGCCTCTTTGTGTAATTCAATAATTGCCTTTTTATTTGGAGCTTCGATTAAACAAAATGCCGTTTGTCTTTTTTCATCACACCAATAGGTTAAGCCACGACAATTATATTTATGTTCAATTTTTAAATCAGCTTGATGCATTTCAGCAACGTGCTTTGCGGTTATACCTTGTGGTACATCATGAAAATCCATATAAATTGGCATGTGTCTATTTTTTAGTTAAGATACTAATTTTAACATATAAGAAGCTGTCAATCTCTCAAAGACAACTTCTTATATGTTATAAAGTATTTTTATTGTTCAGCTGTTGCTGGACTAATTGTTGTGCTTACTTCGCTTATTGAGTTTGCTGGAAAACCGCATTTTTTTGCGTGTTCTTCAATTAATTCTTTATTTTCTGCTTCGTAAACACAATAAATTTTGTTACCGGTAACATAACTATGTTGCCATTTAATTTTAGTACCCATTTCTGTTAATGCAGCACAAGATGTTTGAGAGATTTCTTTTAGTTGTTCTGCTGTTAAGTCTCCTGCTCCCGGAATAATGCGTTCGATTACATAAGTTTTCATAATATCATTGTTTTTAGATGTTGTTTGATCTCCTATTCGTTGTGCTTGTGCATAATTTAGAGTAAACACAATAAGGACTAAAATTAATTTGATTGTTTTCATGGTATATGTTTTAAATTTTTAATACTTCAAAACTAAAACAACTTAAAATCAATGAATTATACTTTTAGTCCAAAAAATCATAATTTTGGTTCAACCCTTTTTTTATGCTTGTAGTGAGCAATAAAATAACCTCAATGGTTTATGTATGTAACACAAACCATAAGAGTCATTATGACCAAAAATCAAAAAGATCCTTGCTTTTGTAACAGAAAAGAATGATGGCTAAAATAATAGATGTAGAAATAATTTTATATGTGGTAAAAATGAAAAGGCTAGTTTTTCATTTTATTCATTAATTCATTTTCCTTACGAAACATTTCTTTAATAACTGCTCCATCAGAAGGTTGTTCTTCAAGAGTTTCAGGATCCCATTAACTTCGTTCAGAGGCGAAGAAATCTTCACCATAAATGTGAATACCACCTGTAAATCTCCTTAATGGATTAGTTACAGAATGAATGGCATTAACATCTAGTTTAGCTGTATCACCTTCGAATAAACATCTAGCTAATTTACCTTCAATTCCTTTGTCAGTTCTTTCCCAAAGAATATTATCTTCTCTACCAGTATAAATACCAATATTAGCCCACATGGTATGGTTATGTGGTAATAAATTCATTTGAGGTGTCCAAGAAGCTGCAAATATTATAAGCTCCTTACTTCTTAAGAATACTTTTAGTCCTGCTTATGTTGGATTGCCTACTGCCTTAATCATAGCTTTGAGATCATAAACACCTCTAGCTAACACTTCTCTAACTTGATCTTGAGCATTTGGTCCGTTGTTAGCTTCAATACAGTCTTCAATAAACTTTTGCATCTGGATTAAATTTTTTTCTTCCACAGGAATAATTCTTTCCCCATGGTCCAATGCTTCTATTGATATTTCTGTCATTCCAGATGTCGCAAAGGAAGGAAGAGCAGCCAAACTAAGTCCAAGCCCTAAAAGGTTTTAATCATTCCTCTTCTCGATAGTTTATTAACATGCTTTTTAGTTGAAGCCATAGTATCGTTGTTTATTTTTTAATGCTATTAAATATACGAAAAACCTGTATGAACCTTTTATTAATCAGATTATTCCAATGGTTTTAGGAAGTTTTGACTTGCATATTCACCAATTTTTGTTCCTAATTTATTACCCTCTTCGGAATCATATCTAAAATGAATTCCTAAATATAATCTAGACATAGCGCCCTCTAGAGCCGCTTCTGAAAAGCTATCAAAGGTACGTTCAGGTGGATCCATTTTCATTTTTTCAGACATGGGACCTGCACTATCAACTTCGGGAACTACCATAGTGAATTTATAGTTGTCACCGAACCCTAAAGTGTTTGCAAGTACTGTCATGCCAGCAGCACCTGCTGTACCATGGGCAGATGGATACGATGGAAATGGGTAGGTGTGTTTATGAAGTGTATTCCAGTTAGTGTCTGGTTCTGTATCTGGATTTTCATCATTGGCTGCCCAACGTATGGCGGTATATGGTCTCCAATGATTATAGAAAAACTTGTTATCAAAAACAGATACGTAAGCGTCGTAAATTGTCATATTTAATAGTGCCAATGACCTTGTTGCGTCCCAGAGATTCAAATTCTCTTTCTCTATTAATTCATCAGCCAATCTATTCATAGAGATTTCTAAAAATTCCTTCCACCACATAGCAAAATGTGCTTGATCTTTTGTTCTAGTCGTACTTACGGTTGCCCCAACTTCTTTTACTTCATTGTAAGCTTTTGTGTATTCAGCAGTATTTATTTCTGGTGGAGGTGGCGACCTAAAATGATCTGAACTTGTTAATAGAAAAGTCTTTGCCTTAGACATACCTGCACCAAATATAAACCCTTCTGGAGTACCGCTATGCTCATTAAATTCGGCGTAAACACCAGGCGACATGGGATGCCAAGTGTATTCTGACTGTTCATTCCAAGTGTCATTATTCCTTACTTTTAATATGGCTTGAGCGGATGCCTTACCGAGTTCAATTCCTTTTTCTTTTGAATCTTCACCCTTTACAGTATTTAGCCAAAGATTGAGTTCTTTGCTTAATTCATCTTTTTTATCGGGATACTGACTTACAACAACTTCATAGGCTGCTTGTGCGGTGGCTGCAATCGGATTAGCTGTTGGAGCCTCTCCTTTATAGGCATATGTTGTGTATTTAGCAGTAATTGCGTTAAGGGCATCATGCATGGCGACATCCATCATTGCTACTGTTCTAACACCTTTTAAGGTAAAAAGGTTATCTTCTGCAATGGCGTATTCTATAATTTTATCATTCCATTTTGTGACCAACTCACCATTAAAATCTTCAATTTCCTGTGAATTTGACTTGCAGCCTTGTAAGACCATAAACATAAATAATAAAATTAATTTAAAATGTTCTTGTAGTCGATTTTTTGCTCTCATAATAATTCATTTAAAATGTTATATAACAATTTTAAGGAAACTAATCGAGATAAAATTTGTTCAGAAAATCAAAAAATGTGCTAAACGTCTCAAAATTAATGTACTGTCATTTTTTGCTTTTTGTATTTCAATGGAGAATAATTATAGAAACCTTTGAAAACTTTTATAAAATGAGACGTATTTTCGAAACCACAATCAAGCGTGATTTCATTTATATTCATATCTGTAGTTTCTAGTAAATATTTACCATATTGAATTCTTTTGATTTTTAACCATTTCCCTGGTGTTGTTCCATAAATTTTTGAAAAATCGCGATGGAATGTAGCCAGACTCCGATCACTTAATTTGGCAAAATCGGCCAATTTCAAATTAAATACAAAATTCTCCTCCATTATGGGCTTAAGTGGTTTTTTTCCTGTATTGCAGATTTCTTTAAAACATTTTGTTGTTAAAGGATTGTGTCCACTTGTAGCAATATTTATAATCAGCTCTTTAAATTTTACTTTAAGTAAACTTTTGGAGGGCTTTGTTTCCTGAGAAAAATAGTTGAGTACCGTATTAAAATAATCGATCAGGCTGTTATCAAGATTTAAAGGAATAACCGAATCGGTTGTTTCATTGTCAGATTCAGCAACATACAAATCTGTGTCATTTATAATAACTTGTCTTATAAATTCATCTGGAATGAAAATTAGTAATGCGCAAAAGTCACCATCTAAAATTTTGAAAACACGATGAACACCTTTTTTTAAAAACACACCATCTCCAACGGTAAGGTAATATTCATCTGTTGGGGTTTTCCACTTTCCACCACCTTTAATGATATAACAGAAGTAATTTTTTTTAGTAGAATAGTCAACAGGAGAACCTTCTAATGGACAGTCATAAGCAGTGAACAATAGTTCATCTACTGAAAATTGTCTGAAAATCGGATTGTTTTCTATGAATTTATAGAAATCTATTATCTCTCTTTTCTCTGCCTTTCTATCTATCATGAATAAATAATTGATTTTATTCTTTAAGTAACACCTAATTAAATAGTTAAGTTCGTTCTACTAAGATATAATAAATTTAGATAACTGTATTTTACACACTACAATTATCAATATTACTCATAACCGATAGTCACCGCTATAATTATACTTATTGCTGCAAGCAAGAAAATTAAAAAAGTTGGCTTTACTATAAACTTCACCCATTTATTATATGAAATACCACTAATTGCAAGTATCGCCATTAAGGCTCCATTTGTAGGTACAAATATATCGGCCATAACAGCTCCGTACTGATAAGCCAAAACACATGTTTGACGAGACAAACCTATTAAATCAGAAAGCGGAAGTAAAATAGGCATGGTCATAACAGCTTGACCAGAATAGCTTGGAATTGGAAAATGTAAAATTGAATGAGAAACCATCATTAAAACAGCCGATAAAGAAGCCGGAAGATATTGTAAAGGCCCGAAAAGTGCATTTACTATAGAGTCTATAATCATCCCTTCTTTTAAAATCAATGAGATACTATTTGCAAAACCAATTAGCATTGCTGCGAAAACCATTTCTTTAAAGCCAGAAATATAAGCTTCACCTGTTTCATTAACACCTAGTTTACCAATTAAACCAGATATAATTCCTAAAACAAAGAAGCTCGCAGATATTTCGTTAAAGCCCCAATCAAGTTTTAATAAACCATAGATTACAATACCAAAGGTTAAGCACAATAAAAACAGAATAATTTTAGATCTTACACTTATTGATTTGTTGTGTGATGACATTTCTATCTTTTCTACTCTATTTTTACTGCTATAGTTTATTAGGTATAAAATCCATATAATGAAGACCACAAGAAACACAATAAGTCTAAATTCGCTTCCCGAAAGTAGTGTAAGTCCCGCCTCTTTCTGTGCTAGAACAACTGCAAACGGATTGGATGGACTAAAAGAGCTTCCAAGAACAGCAGAACCGTAACTCATATAAATAGTAGTGAATTTATTATAGCCCAAACTTGCACCAAAAACAAGTAATATAGGCATCATCGCTATAAGTTCTTCCTGCATACCGATTGTAGCACCAGCAGCAGTAAAAATAACAGAAACAATAATTAAACCGAGTACTTCTTTGCCTTTTAAAAGTTCTACAAGCTTACCAAGACCTTGAGATAAGGCGCCCGTTTTTTCTATAACATAAAAACACCCACCAAGTAGTAGTATTAAAACGATAACATCAGCTCGCCCTATTATACCTCTTGGAATGGTTAAAAACAAATCAAAAGCAGAAAGATGTTGGACATCAATCTGATTATACGAATTATTGACTACCTCAGTTATTCCCGATTCATCGTTTATAATTCTTTTATATTCTCCTTGAGGAATCAAATAAGTAAGAATCCAAGCTATAACTAGTACTCCGATAATAATTACAAAAGCATTTGGAAATTTTCGCATTTAATTTTTGAAATTATTGACTATAACTAATTTTAAAATATTTTAATCAGGAACCTGACGAAGTTAGCTGTTTATTTAACAAAATCAAGCAAAATATATCATTTTATAAAGTTGTAATTTGTTAATAACTCCTATTAAATTCTAAGTTCAGAATTCCAATTTCTAAATTGAATTTTTAACTTTGTTACTTATTCAATAAGCATCATGAGATGCTTGATATTGAAACAAGTTCAACACAGGTAAATTCAGCAAAATTGGAACATTTTATAGTATCGGCTAGAAAATACAGACCACAAACGTTTAAAGACGTTGTGGGGCAGCAGGCTATTACAAATACGTTGTTAAATGCCATTGAAAATAATCATTTAGCACAAGCCTTACTATTTACAGGACCTCGTGGTGTTGGAAAAACTACCTGTGCACGTATTTTGGCTAAAATGATTAATAGTGAAGGTAAAGAAACTAGTGATGAAGATTTTGCTTTTAATATTTTTGAATTAGATGCGGCTTCCAATAACTCGGTGGATGATATTAGAAGTCTAACCGATCAAGTTCGTATTCCACCACAAGTTGGCAAATACAAAGTATATATTATTGACGAGGTGCACATGCTCTCACAAGCTGCCTTTAATGCCTTTTTAAAGACTTTAGAAGAACCCCCTAAACATTGTATATTTATTTTAGCAACTACCGAGAAACATAAAATTATACCAACCATTTTATCACGTTGCCAAATTTTTGATTTCAAACGTATCACGGTAAAAGATGCCAAAAGTTATTTGAAATATATAGCTGAAGAACAAGGTATAACCGCAGATGATGACGCTTTGCATATTATTGCTCAAAAAGCAGACGGTGCCATGCGTGATGCGCTTTCTATTTTTGATCGTGTGGTTAGTTTTTCAGGTAAAAACTTAACGCGACAAGCTGTAACAGAAAATTTAAATGTATTAGATTACGAAACTTACTTTACAAGTACAGATTTTATATTAGAGAATAAAATTCCAGAATTATTATTACAATTTAATAATACCCTTTCTAAAGGTTTTGATGGGCATCATTTTATTGCAGGACTAGCCTCTCATTTCAGAGATTTATTGGTAAGTAAAACACCAGCAACTATTGAGTTACTAGAAGTAGGCGAACAAACCAAGAAAAAGTATTTAGAGCAATCTAAAAAAGCATCACAAGCGTTTCTGTTAAATGGAATAAATTTGGCTAATGATTGTGATCTCAAATACAAAACTAGTAAAAACCAACGCTTACTTGTTGAGTTATGTTTAATGCAGCTTGCCTCTATCACTTTTGATGGAGAAAAAAAAAATAGCAAGCATTACATAATTCCAGCCTCTTATTTTAAAAATAAAGGAATCACTCCTATTCCTGTTTCAATTCCTAAAAAAGAAATTGTAAAAGAATTTGACAAAACACCTATTGAGCAAAAAGAAGAAAAATTAGTTTCTGTAGATTCTAATCAAACTGAAGCTTTACAAGTAAAAGAACCACCAAAAATCATATTAAATCAAGATAGTAAAAGAACTTCCGGACTTTCGCTAAGTAGCATTAGAGCCAAAAAAGAGCATTTAATTAAGCAAATGGATGTGGTGATTGATGAGGAAAATTTACCATCAGAACCTTTTCTTGATAAAGATTTTATGACTGCTTGGAATGCGTTTATTGAAAAACTAAGACAAGATGGTAAGCATAATTTAGCATCCATTTTAGGAATAGATACGCCAAAAATAAATGGTAATATTATTCATTTAGAATTTCCAAATGCAACTAATAAAGTTGAAGTTGAACGTCAACAATATGATCTTTTATCGTTTATAAGAAAGACACTTAATAATTACGATATTAGTTTATCTATAACAGTAAATGAAGTCATGGAAAAGCAATATGCTTACACTTCTAAAGATAAATTTGAAAAATTAAACGAAAAAAATCCTAATTTAGATGTGTTAAGAAAAACTTTCGATTTAGATGTTTAAAACATTGTTTACAAATAAGTTACTGATTATTTTTTTTATTCTTGCGGTTGCTTTATCAAGCTGTGACGGTAGAGAAAGAGCTTATAAAAGTAACGCTGAAGTTTTAAGCGCTTCAAATTTATTGGAATCGTTTTCTGAGGAAACACATTTTATTCCGGAAGCACCTTTTGAGATTTTTACAGATACTATTTTAAGTAATGGGTTTCAAGTAAAAATAAAATACAATGCTATTGAAGATGATTTCATATCTAAAAAAGCAAAATCTAAAAACGATTCCATAATAAATACTAATCATAAAAACTTTGAAGCTAACTTAATAGTTTATAAAAGTAAAAGACTTATAATTGAACAGACTTTGAATAAAGATGCCTTCTCTAAAACAGATAATACAGCTTTTTTTCAAAATGCAATTATGCAGTTTGTTTGGGTAGATTATGATGCATCAAATGACCATTATATCAGTTTAAACACCTCTTTTTGTATTCCAGAAACAGAATCTTGTAAAGATTTTAGCATCAAAATTGATTCATTTGGAATTGTTGCAATAGAAGAAATTAACCTTACTTCTAAAATCTTATAATTATGCTAGGATTAAAATTACCAACAGACCCGCGTTGGGTTAATATTGTAGAAAAAAATATTGAAGAAATACTTACAGACCATGCGTTTTGTGAGCAAAAAGCAGCAAGTACGGCTATTTCGCTTATTGTTAGTTTTCCAGAATATTCAGATTTAGTGCAAGAAATGACCGCTTTAGTAAAAGAAGAAATAAGTCATTTTAAAATGGTACACGATAAAATACTTGAGCGTGGTTGGATACTTGGTAGAGATAGAAAGGATGATTATGTTTTACAACTCATTAAATTCTTTCCAAAAGGAGGTAGCAGAACCACACAGTTAGTGAATCGCCTTTTATACGCCGCATTAATTGAAGCTAGAAGTTGTGAGCGTTTCAGATTATTATCTGAAGAATTAGAAGATAAAGAACTAGCGACCTTTTATAGAAATTTAATGGTAAGTGAAGCCAACCACTATACCATGTTTTTGGGTTTTGCCAGACAATATGGAAATAAAAAAGAAGTTGACACCAAATGGCAGCAACTTCTTGAATATGAGCGTGAAATTATTTCTAATTTAGGAACAAGTGAAGCTATTCACGGTTAAAATTTATAACCAACTCCAATTTGAACACTAGTGTTTTGAGCTGAAATAGCTAAGTTATCATCAAAAACATCTGAAATACCATAAGTATATCTCACATCTGCAAAAAGCATATGTGTTAATTTATACTCTAAACCAGCAACACCTGAATAGGCGAAATTTTTAACGCCATCATCCTTTTTGTTTGATTTTAAACTCGCTTGCGGACCAATACCAATTTTAACTTTTTCACTTAATCTAAATTTGATAAGAACTGGTGCTTGAATATAATCTAATTGTAAAACTTCTATTTTTGCGCCTTCTGGCGAAAATTGAATTTCTGGTACTACAGAAACCGTTTTAGACAAACCAATATCAGCAAAAAAACCAATATAGAAACTGTTTCTGTGTTTGTTTTCCATAGGCGGAGCGTCGTCAAAATCTAAATTAGAAATTGTTAAACCACCTCTAACGCCATACTTAATACCTTGAAATGTAGAGCCTTCAGATTTTGTTTCTTCAATATCTTTAACTTCTTCATTTTGAGAAAATCCGTAATAAGAAAAATTAAGTAGGATAATAAATAGTAATGCTTTTTTCATAATTAAATAGTTTTGGGATATAGAACTGGTTTAAACTTTTTTCAATTGGCTACAAAATGATATTTTTTCCTCACTTTTTGTCTTTTTATAACTCCGTAACGATGTGCTATGCATTTCAAAAAAGACTTCAATTGATCAAAAAACCTCTATTTTTCGCTTCAATCAAAAAAATTTAAACCAGTTCTTAATTTTATATCAATTATACGCGGACGAATATATATTAATTATGCATATTGTAATATTTTAAAAGCTAAAGTGCAAAATTTTACTGTGTATTACTAGAAACGGTATCATAATATATACTTTTTATAATACCATCTGCTAATCCAATTTTTGGAACATATATGTTTTTTGCACCACTCCATTTCATTGCAGACAGGTAAATTCTCATCGCTGGAATAATGACATCAGCTCTATCTTGGTTTAAATCAAGTTCGGTAATTCGCTCTTCATAAGAGTACGTTTGAAGCATATTATAATAAGAGGTCATGTAAAAGAAGGAAAGTGGTTTACCCATTGCTTTTCCTGAGACTTTGAATATTTTATTGATGTTTCCGCCTGAACCAATAACATCAATTTTATCATAACCCATAACATTTGATCTAATCCAAATTTCTAATTCTTTCCAAGATTCGCTTTTTACCATATCATTAAGCAAACGAACCGTACCAATTTTAAAAGAATGTGATGCAACTGGATTACCTCTATCAATTACTGTAAACTCTGTACTACCGCCACCTACATCAACATATAAGTAGGTTTTATTTACATCTATGTATTTATTTAAATCGGTTGCTGCAATAATAGCTGCTTCTTCTTCGCCCTCAATCACATCAATACTAATCCCAGAACTTTCTAAAACTAAATCTACAACTTGTTTTCCGTTTAAGGATTCTCGCATTGCTGAAGTTGCACAAGCTTTGTATTTTACCACTTTATGAGATTTCATTAGTAATTTAAAGGCATGCATAGTATCTAAAATACGTTGTGTGTTTTCTTTTGAGATTTTATTTTTTATAAAAACATCTGCTCCCAAACGAATAGGCACACGAACTAAGGAGTTTTTTTTAAACTGAACTGGCTTCCCTTTTTGTTCTATTATGTTTGATATAAGTAGTCTTACCGCATTCGAGCCAATATCAATAGCTGCGTATTTTTTTATTGAGAGCATATTAGTTTTCTAGATGTTTTAAATAATAATCGTAAATAGCAAATTGTGATCTTACTTTTTCTTTATCATTTACTTTGTATTCATTTTCAATTGAGGTGTTTAAAAGTCTTGCTTTTACATTATCATTCCAACTCAGATTAAAAGTATCGATAACTTGCTTTTTGATATTCTCATCATAAACAGGACAACTTACTTCTACCCTATTTTCTATATTTCTGGACATCCAATCTGCTGAAGAAATATAAACTTTTGAATCGCCATTATTGCCAAAAATATAAATTCGAGAATGCTCTAAAAACTTATCAATGATACTAATAACCTCAATGTTTTCACTCATTCCTTTAACACCTGGAATTAAGCAACAAATACCACGCACAATCATTTGTATTTTTACACCGGCTCTACTAGCTTCATACAATTTATCAATCATGGTGTAGCTAGAAATACTGTTCATTTTCAATCTTATAAAACCTTCTTTACCTGCTTTTACACTTTCTATTTCTTTATTAATGAGTTTAAAAATAGCAGTTTGTGTGTAATGTGGTGATGTAATAAGATGTTTGTATCTGTGAATTTTATAGTTAATATGGAAGAAATTGAATATTTTATTTACATCTTTTAGAATTTTTTGATCGGAAGTAAACAACGTATGATCCGTATATATTTTTGCTGTAGATTCGTTAAAATTACCTGTGCTTATAAAGCCATAACGCCGTAACTTCTTACCTTCTTCTCTTTCTATAACACACATTTTACTGTGAACTTTTAAGCCTTTTACGCCAAAAATTAAGTTCACACCTTCGTCTTCCATTTGTTGCGCATAATCAATATTTGCCTGTTCATCAAAGCGTGCTCGAAGTTCTATAGACACCGTTACTGATTTTCCGTTAATAGCTGCATTTATTAATGAACTCGCTATGTGCGAAATTTGCGCAAGTCTATAAATAGTAATTTTTATGGTTTTTACACTTGGGTCTAATGCCGCTTCTCTTAAAAATTTAACGATGTATGAAAATGTTTGATAGGGTGCATAAAGTAGATAATCCTTTTTTGCAATATTAGTGAAGATACTTTCTTCAAGACTTAATCCTTTTATAGGTAAAGGATCTATTTTATCATACATCAAATCCGTTCTTCCTAAACTAGGAAAGCCCATATAATCTCTTCTGTTATGATAACGGCCACCGGGTATAATACTATCGGTACTATCAATGCCCATTTTAGACATTAAATACGCTAATGTCTCTTTGTGTATATTTTTGTCATAGACAAAACGCACGGGTTCACCAATTTGTCTGTGTTTTACACTATCCGATATTTTTTCAATGAAACTTTTACTTAAATCGCTTTCAAAATCTAACTCGGCATCACGTGTAATTTTTATCATGTGAGCAGAAACACTTTTATAATCAAATATATTAAAGATATCGCCTAAACAATGACGCAACAAATCGTCAATCATTATAATATAGTTCTTATTTCCCTGCTTCGGAAGCTCTATAAATCTATTTATATTTTTAGGTATTTCTATTAATGCGAATTGCCTTTTATCATCAGCCATTAATAATCTAACAGCCAAATAAGCTGCACTATCTTTTAAATTGGGAAGTACAACTAAATCGTTTAAAATAATGGTAACTAACGCTGGACTTACTTTTCTTATGAAATAGCGCTTTATAAAATCGTGTTGTTTGTCATCTATTTGAGTTTCATCAATACTATAAATATCTTCATCTTCTAGTTTCGATTTAATATTTTTTAATATTTCTAAACTATCACTCTGTTGCTTGATTACAATTCTTGTGATAATTTCTAGCAATTCTGCAGCTTTTATACCTCCAAGTTCGTTTTTACCGCCTTTACCAGCCTGAACGATGCGTTTTACGGTAGCGTATCTTACTTTAAAAAACTCATCTAAATTATTAGAGAAAATACCTAAAAACCGTAAACGCTCTATTAAGGGAACGGTTTCATCTGATGCTTCTTGCAAAACCCTTCCGTTAAACTGTAACCAGCTTATTTCTCTATTAATATAGGTGTTATTCTGTACTTCGGTTTTAATCATTATTAACTCTTATTATAGGCACAAATATATTCTATTTAAGATTAAAATATCAATAAAATAGCTGTGTGTTTTAATAAAAGTTAAGATTTTAAGTCTCTTGGGAATAAGGTTGAGATTGTTTTTCCTTGATTTAGATTTTTCCAAAAATCAATTTCAAATTCTATGATAGTTACCCCGCAAGTTGGTACATTATCAATATATTTATCGCCATAAGTATTTACGAAAGATGTGATGGCATGATTGTGGCCAAAAATCATTAAATGGTTTATAGAATCATCACATTGTTTTATGGTCTGAGTTAAATTTTCACCAGAAAAATCATATAAATTATGATTTAAACGAAAGAGTTCTTGAATAATATTGAGATTATCCATAAAGATATCAGCGGTAGTTTTTGCTCTTACAGCATCACTTGATAAAACTAAATCGATAGTTAAATTTTTGCTTTTTACATGTTTAGATAACATTAAAGCATCATTCTGCCCTCTTTTGTTTAGTGGTCTTTCGTGGTCTATAACATCATATTCCCAAGAAGATTTTGCATGCCTTACTAAAATTAGTGTTTTCATAAATATTCGATGAAATAGTTAAAAATATCGATTAAATGTGATTTATCTAAACTTAAAAACGGTTATTTGTTCAATAAAAGTAATAAAAAAAGAGGTTATAAATTAATATAAAGGTTAAATAACAATAGGCTAAGAAGTTAGGCAATATAGTACTCGTTAAATATGTAAATTATTTCGATTAAATGATTTTGAAAGCTTTTAAACGAATTTTTAAGTGATTTACCATTTATTTTTGAACAACTAAGAACATATACGTTGTTTTGCTTCACCTACTAAGTAAATTAAAAGATATTAAAGTTATGATCCCAAATCTAATTACATATTGTAAAAGAGCTGTTTTGCTCTCTATGTTTTCCCTCACTGTTTTTTCCCTCAAAGACATTTTAAATTAACAATAAATACCATTTGTGACTATTAAAAGTCAAATGGTGTCAAATAAAACATATCATAATCTTTTTGACTCATGAAAAATAATTCACCTTCAAATATCTACTCACCTTTTGTAGCCCTATTAGTATTGTTCTTTGTTTCTGGTAATATATTTTCTCAAGAAAATAATATTTATGAAATAGAAAATCAGACTGTTGGCAAACAACCTAAATTAAAGAATGAAAATATTAATAATAGAGATGTATTTTACGATTTAACTTTTAAAATGTATTCTACATATTACTTCCAAAATAAAGAATTAAAATATGTTTATGGAAAAGGGATTCCCGTTAAATTGACTTTTAGAGATTTAGAATCTGTTGAGAGTTTATATGATGATAAACAAAACTATAGTGAAGTTCAATTAATTACTATTGATTTATTAAGTCCGAATGATTTGAACAGTAGTATTGATTTAACAGAAAGTAATGAACAATTACAGAATTTAAAATATGTTTTTATTAGGTGCGATTTTAATTGTACTGATCAGCAAATAAATAAGTTTATTAAAGTTAATTCAGATGCAAGAGTATTTTTCACAACAGAAAAAGGTTCTTAAAATAGTTTTATCTTAATACAAAAAACACGAAATGAGCAAACTCTACACTACTAAAGTAAATTTGAACAGACAAATATCGAAGTTGATACTGTTTTCTGTTTTAATATTTTCATCATTAAATAGTTATAGTCAGTTAATAGTACCGTTTACACCAAGAACCTCTACTGTTACGCCTACTAGAACTGTTTATACTGTTAAAGGTGACTTTTCCATGGTTGGAAATACAAACCTAACATCTGCAATTTATAGCGACACTAGTGCTAATAATCAAGCTATGATTTATGTAGATGAAGATACTGATAATACAACTTGGAATTCATCAGCTTCTACTTTCATTATACCTTCTGAGAATGGCTCTACACCTGAATGTTCGAACATTATCTATGCCGGTTTATATTGGACAGGTAGTGCCGTAGGTAGTGGTGTTGAACAATATGAATTCACAACAACTATAGATGGTGTACCTAGAACTATTGATAAACGAAATATTAAATTTAAACCACCAAACGCTACAGATTATATAGAAGTAACTGCTGCTGATGATGATATATATTTTCCAACACCCGGACAGTTTTCTAATATTTATTCAGCCTATGCCGAAGTTACTGATTTAATAGATCCTACCGCTTTTTTAGGCGAATATTTTGTAGCTGATTTACCATCAGTTGAGGGTATTTTACCTCCTGCAGGTTATCACGGTGGCTGGGGAATGATTGTTGTTTATGAAAATTCTTTAATGGATTGGAGAGATGTTACAGTTTTTGATGGTCATGCTCATGTTAGCGGTGAAATAGCCGATTATACTTTTGATGTTAATGGTTTTAACACTGCGCAAAGTGGCGATGTTAGTGTGAAACTAGGCATTATGGCCGCTGAAGGTGACGTTAATCTTAGCGGTGATTATTTTGAAATTCAAAGACAAGATAATAGCGCATTTCAAAGATTATCTCACTCAACAAATACCACCAATAACTTTTTCAACTCTTCTATTAATGTGGGAAATGATGGCCCAAGAAACCCAAATTTAAATAATAATACAGGGCTTGATATTGCCATGTTTAATATTGATAATACAGGCAATGGTATCATAACAAATAATCAAACTTCTACTAGATTTCGATATGGAACAACAAGTGATAGGTTTGTGATTTATAACATCACATTTTCTGTTAATTCTTATGTACCAGAAGTTACAGGTGTTATAACGAATGCTTCAATAAATGGTATTCCAAATCCAACACCTATAATTATTCAACCTGGTCAGTCTGCATTGTACGAATTAGAAATAAGAAACATAGGAACCGAAGCTACTAATAATACTGTAGTAACTATTCCACTTCCAGACACCGTAACGCCTAGTAATTTAAATATTCTTTTTAATACTTTTTACACACCGCTTTCTGCAGATTATTCTGATCCTCTATATGATGGAAGTATAGGAACTAATGGAGCTATAGTTTGGAATTTAGGCACCCTACCCTTACCAACTAATGTAAATGATATTTTGGCAGAAATAAGTTTTGAGCTTACTGCTACCACTAGTTGTGCTGCTTTAGGAGATGTTAATGATACACCGTCTATTACTCTTTTTGGAAGTATAAGTGGTGTTGGAGCAGTATCAAACGTTTCGTTTGACACGCCCTTAATTCAAGGTTTTTCTGTAGATGACATTTGTAGAGATAATCCAATTCCTATTCCAATTGTTATTCCAATAGACCATATAGCTTTCATAAATCAAGGGCCAACAATTACTTGTCCTGCTGATATTTCTCAGAATATAGATTCAGGAGTTCTTGGCGCTATTGTAAACTATACTGAACCAGTAGGTACAGATAATGCTCCCGGAGCCGTAACTACAAGAATAGCTGGACCTGCCCCTGGGTCATTATTCCCTATAGGTTCAACTACTGTTACTTATCAAGTAGAAGACGACTGTGGAATTACTGCTACGTGTAGCTTTATTGTCACTATTACAGATAACGAACCACCAGTTATTGTATGTCCTGCTGATATTAATCAAAATGTAGATGCTGGCGTTGCTGGCGCTGTTGTAACCTATACAGATCCTGTGGGAACTGATAATGATACAGGTGCGGTAACCACAAGAATTGCAGGTCCTGCTTCTGGGTCTTTATTCCCAGTAGGAACAACTACCGTAACTTTCCAAGTGGAAGATGCTTCGGGAA
>JBAQZZ010000170.1:0-9048 GCA_049791475.1 Flavobacteriaceae bacterium
TTTAGAGGTTGCTTCGTTTTTTGCAATAACGCATTAATTCATCATTTAAAAACTTAGCGACTCTGCGTCTTTGCGAGAAATAAGTTTACATAAAACTACAATCTACCACATCTGCAATAATATGTATAACCAACCCTAATCCAATAAGTCTTGTTTTCTTTGGAAATAAAAGAAGAATATATAGCCCCAAAGCGTAGTAGGAGTGAAGCGGATGAAAATTAATACTACATCTATTTGGATCAAAAATAGGATTAGCAAGTAAATGGTCTAAATCAATCCACATACCAGAAAGCATAATTAGAAATGCTATTTTCCAGTTCGATTTATACCAAATTAATGCGACTACAAGCGGTATTAAAATATGGCAACCGTAATGCGCAAAAGTTTGTAGCATTATTTAATTATTAAAGTTTGTGACTCTAAATAATGAACTGCATTCGGACCTTCGTTAAAAAGAAGGTCTAAAATACTTAAATTTGGAATAAAACCATGTTTGTTACTAAACACTTGGGTGTAAGAATCAAAATGATAAGATTGTTCTTTTTTAGCATTTACTAAATACCTAAAATCATCTGTATTATTAACTTCAGTTTGGTAGGTTTCTGTTTTGGAGGTTTTTAATTCTAATTGCAAACAATCACAAACCACCTCAAAACATTTTAAATTAAAATTTAAGATATAGTCTACTTTTAATCCGAATAGTGGTTCAAGTTCATCTTTATAATATTCAAAAAAAGGAGAGGTACTATATGCTGAAAGTAATGATTTCCAATGCAGACTTTGCCATTTTTCTTCATTAAAAACTTTTACATCACGGTACTTTTGTCGTTTTTTTTGAGAATGAACAACAGGAATGTTTATAGCTAATTTTCCATTTGCTCCATAAATATAGGACCTATTCCTGTAGGTTTGTTTTAAGAAATTATCATCCATTTCCAATATTAGGTCATCAGCATTTGCTATTGCAACAAAATGTGCAATGTTTGGAAAATATGTTGGATGTATAATGATGTTCATTTATTCTGTCATTCCTGCGAAGGCAGGAATCTTATAAATTGAATCTTAATGTTATTAAAAATGGATTCTTGCTTTCGCAGGAATGACAAGTAAAAAAAACAAATTAACCATTAGCTTTTTTACGTTTTCTCCATTTATTAAAACCTAAATAACCAAAAAGTAATACTAAAAAAGGAACAAAATATGAAGTTGCTTTTCCAGAACCACTAACAGTTGTAAAGAAACGCTCCCAACGTGGGTTTTTAATACCATCCCAACTCATCCATATAAACACTGGTTTTCCAACTACGTGGTCAAAAGGTACAAAGCCCCATCGTCTGGCATCAATGGAGTTATGGCGGTTATCACCCATCATCCAATAATAATTTTGTTTGAATGTGTAGGTGTTTGTAACCTCACCATTTATCAAAATTTGATTGCCTTTAACTTGCAATGTATTGCCTTCATATTCGGTTATTACACGCTTGTAGATTGGTAAAACATCTAAGTTAATATCAATTGTTTTCCCTTCTTCTGGGATATATAAAGGGCCGAAAAAATCTATATTCCAATTGAATGCTGGATCGTGAGGAAAAATACTAGAATCTCTTTCTCCTTTTTCTGCAATTTCACGCGTTATATTTGCAACACTTGGATGGTTTTTAAATTGACTTGCAGCAAAATCTGTTGCAGCAGGAACAATAATATTACCCTCAGCATTACGGTATATGCCATCGGTAATATCGTATCTGCTTTTCAGATAGTTTAAGATATTGTCGTTAAATCCTTGGCCATCTTTTAAATCAATTTTGTAACTAAATTGAAGTTTTGCTCTGTCCGGTAATTCGTTTTTCTTTCCATTAATATATACGTAACCATCACGAATTTCTAGAGAATCTCCTGCAACCCCAACGCAACGTTTTACCAAATTGGTTTTCTTATCTATGGGTTTATAATAGTTTCTATCTGGAGTAAAATCATTCATATTCAACAACGTATCTGCGGGTTGATTGAATACTACAATGTCATTTCTGTCTATTTTTTCAAACCCTGGAATCCGTAAATAGGGTAGTTGTAATTTATTAATTAATGATGTTTTTCGTTCTTCAAAATGATCATTAAATAAATAAGATTTTTTCCCTAGAACAGGAATGGTATCATGAACCATAGGAGCACCAAAAGTGGTCATAGGTATTCTAGCGCCATAATGAAACTTGCTAACGAAAAGAAAATCGCCTACTAATAATGATTTTTCTAAAGATGATGATGGTATAGTAAAAGGTTGTATAAAATAAGTATGTACAATAGTAGCCGCTACAATGGCAAATAGTATGGAGCTTGTCCATTCACCAGAGCTAGATTTAGGATGTATGCTTCTTTCTTCAATATAATTAACATCAGCTACATAATTCAAATAGAAATTATAAAAACCTAGAGTTATAATGGCTAAAAATGTATCTAAATAAGTGTTTTTCCCATAACTACGAGCAGTTTCTACCCAAACAATGGCAAACATGATAAGGTTTACAATGGGAAGAAACAATAAAATAACCCACCACCAAGGGCGGTTAATTATTTTCATTAAAACAACACCATTATAAACAGGTACGAAAGCTTCCCAGGCTTTTCTGCCTGCTTTTATATATAATTTCCAAGTTCCTAAACCATGTATAACTTGGATAATTAGGATAAAGATAAACCATTGCATTAATGTCATAATCTTATTTATTGATAATTGTCTAGTGACAATTGATTAATTATTACTGTTCAAATTTGCAGTTTTTCTTGATGAAATAAAAATTCTTGTTAATTGATTTGCTTCATTTAACAAAGATTTACAAGTTTCTTTAGATATAAGACTTTCATCGGTTATGAAATCTATCCAAAAGTGACTTTCATCAACTTCCTCAACAACAATGCTTATTTTCGAAATAAAACTTTTTTTAGATTGTGCAACACAAGTTGCTCTATAATTAGCTGCGACAGAAGTTGAAAATCTTATTAATTGACCTTTTATATGATTTCCGAGATAAGTATTTGGTGAAGAAATAGCTAGTTTGACACAGTCATGTGCAAAATTCTTTGTTCTTTGTTTTAGGTCATTAGTCATTAATCAATTTACATTTTTAATTACAGACCAAGCACATCGTTCATGGTGAAAACGCCTGTTTTCTCTACTAACCATTCGGCAGCAATAACAGCCCCAAGCGCAAAACCTTGCCTGTTGTGTGCAACATGCTCTATGGTTACGGTATCTACTTCACTTTCGTAAGTTACAGTGTGTGTGCCTGGAACATCATCAATACGTTTAGCTGTAATGGGTATAGTTGTTTCACCTTTTTTATCTAGTTTCCAGTTATCAAATCCGTCATGATTTGAAATAATACCATTTGCCAGAGAAATGGCTGTACCACTTGGCGCATCTAATTTTTGAGTATGGTGAATTTCTTCCATTGAAACGTTATATTGTTTCAAATTACTCATCATTTTTGCTAGTGTTTTATTAAGCTCAAAAAATATATTAACACCCAAACTATAGTTAGATGCATAAATAAATGCGCCTTTTTTTTCTTTGCATAGCGTTACCGCTTTATCGTAATTTTCTAACCAGCCCGTAGTACCAGATATAACAGGTACATTATTATTTAAGCATTTTGAAATATTATTAAAGGCTACGGTTGGAATACTAAAATCTATAGCAACATCGGCTTTTGTAATGTCGTAATCTTTATCATCTTTATCGACCTTTAAAACAATGTGATGCCCTCGTTTAATGGCAATTTGTTCTATGGTTTGTCCCATTCTTCCGTATCCTAATAGAGCTACGTTCATTTATTTATAGTTTTAATTTGCCAAGTGCCTTGTAGGCTAGAATTTAAAATTTAAAGTTAATCCAAGATTACCTGTGGCGTCAATTTCATTAATGTTATAATGTGGTGCCAAAGATAAGTTTTCATCTACATTATATTGTAGTAAATGCGCATCAACATTGGCGTCAATTATATTTAAGGCATACATACCAATGGTTACTAAAATAGAAAGCTCTTTATTTCTGCGGTAAAATTTCTGTCCGCGTTCTAAACCATCGGTTGTAACACGAGGCGATGTAAGTTTTGTTCCATCAGGACTAAAATAAAACTCATCAGTTTCAAAACCAGCCAGCCTACTTTTGTAAGCATCTCGATATCTATTGTACTGGTTATTATTATTAATATAAAAGTAAACACCTGTGCCTATAGCAGCATAAACAAGGGGGATTTTCCAATATTTTTTGTTGTAAGCTTGCCCTAAACCAGGTAAAATTGCTGAATAAAAAGCAGCCTTTGCAGGAGATAGCGGGTTTATAGGATCTCTAATTTCTATTATAGAATCTACAAAAACTTCTTTAGGAAGTTCTTTTTTTATTTTTTCTTTTTTTTCTTGCCCTAAAGCAGAAAAGCAAAAAAAACATGCGAATAGACTTGCTATTAGGAATTTATTTGGCACTTTGAACTAATTTTTTAATACGATTAAAATCTTCTTCAGAATGAAACGGAATCGTGATTTTTCCTTTTCCATTCGTAGAAACTTTAACGTCTATTTTATGTCCAAAGTATTCTGAAAGTGCAGATATACCGTTTTTTATATGTTCTGGTAGCTCTTGGTTTTTAGACGGAATTTTCACATCTTCATTAATATTGAAGTTACGCACCAAAACCTCGGTTTCTCTAACTGATAATGTATTCAATAAAATCTTTTCGTAAATATCTAATTGAATAGTTTGATCTTCAATAGTTATTAAAGCACGCCCATGTCCCATAGAAATAAACCCGTCTCGCATACCAGTTTGAATAATTGGGTCTAATTTTAACAAACGAAGATAATTGGCAATAGTAGAACGTTTTTTACCAACACGCTCGCTCATTTGTTCTTGCGTCAGTTGAATTTCATCAATTAAACGTTGGTAGGATAAAGCAATTTCAATAGGGTCTAAATCTTGGCGTTGAATGTTTTCAACCAATGCCATTTCCAACGATTCTTGGTCGTTTGCAATTCTAACGTATGCTGGAACGGTTTCTAAACCAATTAATTTTGAAGCTCTAAAACGACGCTCACCAGATACTAATTGAAATTTATTAAAGCCTAATTTTCTAACGGTTATTGGCTGAATAATACCTAATTCTTTGATAGAAGATGCTAACTCTCGAAGTGATTCTTCGCTAAAATTAGTTCGTGGTTGAAACGGGTTTACTTCAATAAAATCGATATCTAAATCAATAATATTGCCTATAACTTTATCGGCATTTTTATCTTGAACCGATTGAATATCGTTATCAGGATCTTTTAATAGCGCCGATAAACCTCTACCTAAAGCCTGTTTTTTTGTTGCCTTAGCCATAATTTCAGGAGTTTTTATTGATAATTTCTTTAGCCAAACTTAAATAATTTGCAGCACCTTTACTACTAGCGTCGTATTTAATTATGCTTTCTCCATAACTTGGAGCCTCGCTTAAACGCACATTTCGTTGAATAATGGTTTGAAAAACCATATCATTAAAATGTTTTTGTACTTCTTCAACCACCTGATTAGATAATCGTAATCTAGAATCATACATGGTTAGTAACAAACCTTCAATATCAAGCTCAGGATTATGAATTTTTTGAACACTTTTTATGGTGTTTAAAAGTTTTCCTAAACCTTCCAATGCGAAATATTCACATTGAATTGGGATAATCAAAGCATCAGCAGCTGTTAAAGCATTTAATGTTAAAAGCCCTAATGACGGGGCACAATCAATTATGATAAAGTCGTAATCATTTTTAATATCAACCAATGCTTTTTTAAGCATATATTCTCTAGCATCTTTATCAACAAGTTCTATTTCAATCGCAACTAAGTCGATATGTGATGGAATAATATCTAAGTTAGGTGTTTTAGTTTTTACAATAGCTTCTTTTGCGGTATTGGAATGCTCTAAAAGTTGGTAGGTTCCAATTTCTACAGATTCTACATCTATTCCAATTCCAGAAGTTGCATTTGCCTGAGGGTCAGCATCAATTAGTAAAACTTTTTTTTCTAGAACGCCAAGTGAAGCTGCTAAGTTTATGGATGTTGTTGTCTTTCCAACACCGCCTTTTTGGTTAGCAATTGCAATGATTTTACCCATTAAATGATTTGGTTTTATTAAGGGCAAAAATACGATTATTTATGAGGAATAAAAACGGAACTTGTTAACAACCGGATAAGTTAAATTATACAGCTAAAAGTTCATACCGTATATTTTAAACCTGATATAATTTGTAGTAAAATTTAACACTTTTTTAAGATTCTGTGTATTATATTTACGTAAAACAATAGAAAATTAATTAATATGAAAAAGACTAATCAAATAATTACATTTTTTGCCTTTTTTTTATTTGTAACCTTCATTTCAGAAGCACAAATTAAAAAAACAGCCAGTGTTGAAGGCATAACAGAATATGTCCTTGATAACGGCTTAAAGGTTTTATTATTTCCAGACAACTCTTCACAAACAATTACTGTAAATATCACTTATTTAGTAGGATCTCGACATGAGGGTTACGGTGAAAAAGGAATGGCTCATTTATTAGAACATATGGTGTTTAAAGGCACTCCAAATCATCCAGATATTCCAAAGGAATTAACCGCTCGAGGCGCCAGACCTAATGGAACAACGTATTATGATCGAACTAATTATTTTGAAACATTTAATGCAAATGATGAAAATTTAGATTGGGCTTTAGATTTGGAAGCCGATAGGATGATTAATTCATACATAGCTAAAAAGGATTTAGAATCAGAATTTTCAGTAGTGAGAAATGAGTTTGAAAGTGGTGAAAACTCACCATCAAGAGTATTATCTCAAAAAGTTATAAATGCTGCATTTTTATGGCATAACTATGGTAAATCTACTATTGGTAACCGATCCGATATTGAGCGTGTTCCAATTGAAAATTTACAAGCGTTTTATAAAAAGTTTTATCGTCCAGATAATGCAGTGCTTATGGTAACAGGTAAGTTTGAAACTGATAAAACCTTAGCACTAATAGATAAAAAGTTTTCTGGTTTAAAAAATCCGAATACACCAATACGAGATATTCCAACAGTAGAACCAGCGCAAGATGGCGAAAAAAGAGTGACTTTAAGTCGTGTTGGAGATTTACAAATATTATCAGCATTGTACCACACTCCTGCAGGATCGCATGAAGATTATGCAGCAATGCAAGTTGCAGAACAAATATTAACCGATAACCCATCTGGTAGATTATATAAAGCTTTAGTTGATGGTAAAAAAGCATCAAGTATGTATTCTTATATTCCGTTCACAAAGGAACCTGGGTTTATTTACATTAATGTTAATGTGCCTTCAGATAAATCTTTAGCTGAAGCTGAAACTACCATGTTAACGCTTTTGGATGATTTAGCAAATAATCCAATTACCGAAGAGGAATTAAATAGAGCTAAAGCTAATTTGTTAAAGCGAATAGACCAAATTAGTAGAAATTCTGGCTATTTAGGAACTTATATGAGCGAATTTATAGGTGCTGGAGACTGGAGATTATCATTTATTCAACGTGATAGAATTGAAGCTATGACTGCTGAAAAAGTAAATGCAGCTATTAATAGATATTTGATTAACACCAATAGAACGGTTGGAAACTTTATACCAGCAGAAAAACCTATTCGTGTTGAAATCGAGCATACAACTGGTTTAGATGAATTGGTGAAATCATATAAAGGTAAAGAAGGAATGGATGCAGGTGAAGCTTTTGATGTTTCATATGAAAACATTCAGAATAGATTAGATTCCGGTAAACTTCAAAAAACACCTATAGAATATGGTTTTATTAAAAAAGACAATAGAGGGAAAACTGTAACGCTTTCGTTCGCAATTAGAAACGGAAATTTAAATGATTTTATGAATAAAGGGCGGATGGCAAGTTACACAGCCAGTATGTTAGATAAAGGCACCAAAAATAATTCCAGACAAGATATTGAAGATAAGTTAAGTGCTATAAAATCTTCAATTCGTTTCTCAGGCTCAAATGGTAGAATTAACGCCAACATAAGCACAACAGAAGAATACCTTATGGATGCTTTAGCATTAATGACAGATATGTTGAAAAACCCGAAATTTGATGAAGCAGAATTAGAAAAGCTTAAAACTCAAGAATTAGCAGGTATTGAACAGAACAAAACAGAACCTCAATTTTTGGCTAGTAAACAATTAGGCTTATTAAATAATAAATTTGAAAAAGGACATCCTTTACATGCTACAACAATTGAAGAAGATATTGCTGAAATAAATGCAGTTACAGTTGCTGGTATTCAACAATATTATAATGAATTTTATGGTATTTCAGATAATGCCACTATAGTATCTATAGGAAATATTGATGAGCAAAAGTTAAAGGGTTATTTTGAAACTACATTTGCTGATTTTACAGTTGATAAGCCATACAAAGAAATATCAAACGGTTTTAAAGTTAATAATGCTACAAATGAAAAAATAAAGACTCCTGATAAGAAAAACGCCATTAGCATTGGTGTTATGTCTTTTGAAGGTAGTCAAGTTGATAAAGATTATGCAGCACTTGAAGTAGCTAGTTCTATATTTGGAGGTGGAGTTTTAAGTTCTAGAATTACTACACGTTTACGTCAAAAAGATGGTGTAAGTTATGGCGCTGGAGGACGTGTTAGTGTAGATTCTGATCCGAAAGATAAAAACTCATCTATTTTGGTTTATGCTATTTATGCGCCCGAAAACGCCTCTAAAGTTCAAAAAGGTTTTAAAGAAGAAATAGAACGTTTTATAGCTGATGGTATTACCGAAGAAGAACTTAAAGTAGCTGTAACTAGTTGGGTACAAGGCGAAAATGTATCTAGAGCTAAGGATAATGAACTTTCAAGCACCATAAACAACAACTTGTATTTTGATAGAGATATGATGTTTTACAAAGCTATTGAAGACAAAGTAACTAGCTTAACCGTTGATGATGTAAATAAAGTGATTAAAAAATACTTTAAAACTTTTGATAAATGGACGGTTG
>JBAQZZ010000171.1:0-23409 GCA_049791475.1 Flavobacteriaceae bacterium
AATGTGCTAACAGTTATAATATCCCGTGAATATGCTACGCCGTCAACTTTTGCGGTTAAAAAGAAACCTGTCTGTTCTGAATCTGTAGAATCATCATCGCTGGAGCAGCTGCTTAGCACTGTTGTTAGTAATAATAGAATGAGTGTTGTTTTTGAAAAAAATGTTTTTGAAATATTCATAATTGTTGTTTTTAATTTTCACCTCCTTTATCAGCATTTAGATCCATAAATTCATAGTCACTTACTACAATTGCCTTTGGAGATTTTTCTAATGCCACGCAGGTCATCTTAGCGCTGTATTTCTTTTTCTTTTTATGAACCATGTCCATTTCCATAACGATACTGCTGTCTGCCTTCTCCATCCATTTGGGATCAAAGCCCTTTGGAGTGGTTTTCATATGACTTCCATATACCTGATTAAAACTTACAGGAGCGTCCATTGCTATATACATGGTCATCTTCATGTCGTCATTTTCCATTTGAAAACCCTGACATTCGTAACCTAATATGGTTTTAGTACCTATTTCGGTAATTGTGTAATCCTCTAAATTTGAGTCTTCTTGTTCTGCAACATCCTCAATGTCTATGGATGGGTTCTTGAGAAGTGTACCTGATTTACTATCCTCAGTTTCCATAAAAATGGCTATGATATCTAGTTTTTGATCAAACACCATAAACATGCCGTTTGCCATAGGGTTATCCTCGATTTCTGGTTGGGACCCAAAATATTTGGCACCAGGTGTTAGGTAATAGGTCATATTCACATTGCCTTTCTTGTGCTCCATCTGCATGGTGTATTTCCATTCAAAATCATAGCTTTCAGGTAAAATTGAAGGGTCTGCTTGAGCACCATCAAAATCAATATCGAATATCTTATCCATACCTTTCCCTGCCATTTCTGCCGCCTTATCGGCAGTCTTTTTTACGATTACATCTTCAACAGCTTGCTCTGCTTTTTTCTTTAGTTTTTTGAGGAATTGTGCTTGGATAGTACTACCTATAAATAAAAAGATAAAGGTTAGTACTAGTGGTTTTAGTGTTTTCATAAGTTTTGTGATATGTTCGTTTCTATTTAGTGTCTTGTTTTTCAGAATGAAATCATCCTTGGTACATTTTTTATGCTTTTACTATATGTTGTTTACTTTTAATAGTTTTATTTATTTCGACTAACCGCAGCTTAATTTTAAGTCTTGGTTATTACAATAGTTTTAATAATCTTTTCTTTACAAATAATATTCAAAACATAGTTTCCGTTTTTTAGAGCATCGATATTCAAGTTAATTTCTGGTTTTGTAGATTTTAGTTCCCTTACAAAAGTTAGCTTAGGTTTGTCAAACATAGTATTCAACAATTGTTCGATGCAAAACTAGAGTAAGCTTACAGGTTGGCTTATAAACTGTGTAACAAAGTGTTTAAACTATGTAACAAACCCTAATTATATAGTGGATTGGCTTACTATCATAGGCTTCTTTGAAACATCTAATGAAGTAAGAAACAGTTTACTCTCTATTGATTTAATTCTCCTAGGCTTGCTTAGTATTTTTGAGGAAAGTTTGAAAACGAATGGTTTTCATCCATTAACAATTACATTCCTCTAAATACCTCATGAGCTTGCAACAAGGATTTTTAATCATTGTTGTTGTTGTTTACTCTTTGGTTTTATAATTTTAAAAAGTGAATAATTTTTTTAAATGATTATTTTTACCTAGAGTCATACCAAACATAGCTGTATTAATACTTAATTCATTGTATATTTCGGACATGACTAGTAAATACATTTTATATGAAAAAATCTTTTGCTACTAATTTATCTTATGAAATACCACATGAGCTTAAAAAATATGTAGTACGTATTATTGAAGGGAAATCGGAATTTAAAGTAGACACAGTATATCCTGTATTTGCTACGGGGCATCCATTAATAATATATGTTTATGATAGTATTCCTGTAATTTCTGTAGATAATGTTGAGAAAAAGCCAACTTCAAGAGTGCAAATAGCAGGTCAAATATTTGATGCAGATATTGCTATAAAACTTCAGGGAAAATTTGGACAAATAGGTTTAGTCCTTCATCCCTTAACAACCTATTACTTATTTCATAAGCCCGGATCTTACTTTTTAAATAAATGGTGCAATTTTCAAGATATAGTACCAATTGCAATAGATAAAGACCTGCAGTTAGCACTATCAGCCTGTAAAACAACCGATGATAGAATTAAAGTATTATTTGAGTTTTTAAAATCGCTTCTTGAAACGAAGCGACCAGAAATTAAATGGCTAGAAACTGCTATCAAAAAAATATATTCTTTAGGAGGAAACACAACTCAAGAAGAGTTGTCGGTGCTAGTTGATATTAGTTCAAGGCATTTTAGAAGAAAATTTAAAGAGGTGGTAGGGATCTCGCCAAAATATTTTTGTAAAGTGATTCAATTAAATACGGTGTTTGAACTGTTAAACACTACAAATACAGAGAGATTACATCATTTGGCATTAGATTGTGGTTACTATGACCAAGCACATTTTATAAATGATTTTAAAAAAATGATAGGAAGTTGCCCCAGAAATTTTTTAGAAGGAAAACATTCGTTTGTAAAAGATTATATGGGTAGAAAAAACTTATAAAGTAGGACAAAAGCCAAAATCACGGAAATCTTGAAATTTGGGTCTTTTTGAGGATGTTATAAATCTGTAACTTTTGTTTAAAAATAGTGCCATACACAAACTAATAGTTTGTGTATTTGAGATAAATTAAACTATAATTATATTTTGGTGGTTTAAAAAAAGTTGAAAAACAGAAACTTCAGCATATTAAATTTTCTATCTCGAAACGAAGCACTAACTTTCGTAATTGTTTTTTGTAGAAATAAAGATAAATAACAATTAAATCAGCCTTATAATCACAAAAAATAACAAAATAGAAACATTATAATAACCTTATTTTATATATATTTGTATAAATAAGAAATATAATGAAATTTTCAAGTATTATTCCAACAGAAAAAATTATTGAAAGATTACATTACGAGAATCCTTGGTGGTTAACGAAAGAGATTTCCGAAGCATACAAATCAATGTCAAAACGTTTATATTTTGACTTGTTTTATCCTTTCGTTGTCGAAAAAGATATTCGTAGAGCTGTTGTGCTCATGGGCCCTAGACGTGTAGGGAAAACTGTGATGATGTTTCATACGATTCAGAATTTGATTGATGATGGTACAGATCCTCAAAAAATATTTTTCATTGGTATTGATAATCCTATTTATATCAATTTAAGTTTAGAAGACATTCTCAGTCTTTGCAAAGAAGCACTTAAATTAGAAAATCTTAATGGCTGTTATGTGTTTTTTGATGAAATTCAATACTTGAAGGATTGGGAGCGGCATTTAAAAGTATTGGTCGATTCTTATCCTAACATAAAATTTGTTGTATCTGGTTCGGCAGCTGCTGCTTTGAGATGGCATAGTTCAGAAAGTGGTGCAGGACGTTTTACAGATTTCATGTTGCCGCCTCTAACATTTCAGGAATATATTCATTTAAAGAATATGAATCACCTCATAATTGAAAGTAATATTAAGTATGACGGCGTTGAAATCCCTTATAAAATTACGCATGATCTTAAGGCATTGAATAAAGAATTTGTTAACTACCTAAACTTTGGAGGGTATCCAGAAGTAGTTCTTTCTGAGAAAATTCAAAGTGATATGGGCAGATATGTTAAAAATGATATCATAGATAAAGTACTTTTAAGAGATTTGCCAAGTTTGTATGGCATTAAAGATGTTCAAGAGCTCAATAGATTTTTTACTTATATCGCTTACAATACGGGAAATGAATTTTCTTATGAAGCAATATCTAAGGACAGTGGGATTCAAAAGGTAACCTTAAAGAAATATTTGGAGTATTTAGAGGCCGCATTTTTAATAAAAGTTTTGAATAAAGTAGACGTTAATGCTAAAAAGCTAAAAAGAGTGACTAGTTTTAAAGTGTATCTTACCAACCCCTCTTTGAGAACAGCCTTGTTTTCTCCAATTATAGAGACAGATCAAGAGATGGGGAACATGGTAGAAACCGCAATTTTGTCACAATGGATGCATAGAGAGCATCTAGATTTAACATACGCACGTTGGAAAGAAGGAAGAAAAGAAGGGGAAGTAGATTTGGTTCTTTTAGATGACAAAAAATTTAAGCCTGTTTGGGGTGTAGAAATTAAATGGAGCAATCGCTATTATATGAACCCCCAAGAATTAAGTAGTTTAATTCAATTTTGCAAAACGAATGATTTTACTAGTGCCCTGGTAACGACTATCGATCAATTGGGCAATAAGGAGATTGGCGATTTAAAACTCACATATTTACCTGCTTCAATTTATGCTTATAACGTAGGAGAAAATACATTGAGGATGAAAAACACGAATATTTAGAGCGAGCATCCGGGATAAGCCACTTTCAAACCAATATTTCAATCGCCTTATCTAAAACTGAATTATCAAATTCCTTGAGATAAGTTTGTGTGATATTAAGATTTTGATGGCCCATAGATTCACTAATTATATCGGTTGCGACTCCTTTTTGTTTTAAACAGTTAACAAAACTATGTCTAGCCACGTAACTCGTTAGAGTTTTATCAATTCCACATATTTCGGCAATCGCTTTTAATTCTTTGTTGTAGCGTTGAAGAGTTTTATGTGACATAGGCTTAGAATTAATCAGTACAACAAATGGCCTTTTAAAGGTAAATAATATGCAAATAAAAACAAAATAAAAAACCATAAATAACTGATAATGAGAACATAAGATACTAAATGCAACTAAATGAAAATCAAAACAATGTGTCTCATAATCAGGTGGTCCTTGGTTCGAGCCCAAGTGGGACCACAATTTTAAACTGTTTCATTAATATGGAGTAGTTTTTTAATCATTTTTCAGAATAGTTTACTTTAAAGAGGCTATAGAGAATTTAATTGAATCAAATCGATTTAACCCCTTTTTTTAGATTTATAAACCTTTCAAGAAACTTAAGAATTTCCACTAATCGTACTCTAAATATTAATAACCTGTTGATATAATTTATTTTAATTTTTTTTTGGTGTTTAATTATATATATATTTGTACCATTATAAAAAGAGTTTTTTTCATTCAAGCAACAATTTTAATTAAAAAATAATTGTTTTTGTAGAAAAATACCTAATAAAGTTTGTTTTAACGACCATTATAAGCGTTTCATGGATTTTTTTTCCGACAAATGCTTATTATTATTTTGTTAACTTACTTTTTTTTATAATTTTGTGACCCCATGACAATGCAAAATAAAAGAATATTAGCCTCAATCTTATTTGTTTTAATAAGTTTTGTATGTATTGCCCAAGACGGCAAGGGGCCACCAAAACCTCAACCAGAAGCAGGCCCACCTGGTCTTCCAATTGATGGTGGTTTATTAATAGGTGCTTTTTTTGCTATAGCTTATGGTGCTAGAAAGGTTTATGTATTAAAAAAGTAAATTATTTCATTTTCTTAACTCAAGTAGTCTACTCACATATTTTCCTAAAACATCAAACTCTAAATTTACAACAGTTCCTTTTTTAAAGCTGTTAAAGTTTGTATGCTTGTAAGTATAGGGTATTATGGCAACGCTAAACGAATCTTTTTTAGAATTAACAACCGTTAAGCTTGTTCCATTTACAGTAACAGAGCCTTTCTCGATAGTGATGTTATTTAGTTTAGAATCATAACTAAATGTAAAGACCCAACTACCATTAGCGTCTTCAATATTTTTACAAATTGCAGTTTGGTCTACATGACCTTGCACAATATGCCCATCAAGTCTGTCGCCCAGTTTCATGGCACGTTCTAAATTTACTTTATCGCTTACTTTTAATGTATTAAGACTTGTTTTATCTAGTGTTTCCTTTATTGCAGTAACCGTATATTCATCATTATTTATATTCACAACAGTTAAACAAACGCCATTATGTGCTACACTTTGGTCAATTTTCAGTTCGTCTGTTAAGGTACTTTTTATAGTGATGTGAAGGTTGTCAAGTTCTTGTTTTAAATTTGAAACCACACCTATATCTTCAATAATTCCAGTAAACATAATATTATCTGTTTATTTAGTTAAATTTGCCTCAACAAATGAATTTCAAAATTACGAACAAAAGGCATCATTTTTAATGAAAGAAGCAGAAAATATAATAGTTGGAATCTCTATAGGAGACTTAAACGGCATTGGTGGCGAAATTATTTTAAAAACTTTTGAAGACGAAAGAATTTTAGATTTCTGTACACCAGTAATTTTTGCATCTATAAAAGTGATGAGTTTTTTAAAAACACACTTTAAATCTGAAATTAATTTCAACAGTATTCATAATACAAATCAAATAATTAAAGGAAAAATTAATGTATTTAATACTTGGAAAGAACCTGTAAACATTGATTTTGGTAAAGAAGATTTAAAAATCGGAGAATATGCTATTAAATCTTTAGAATCTGCAACAGCAGCTTTAAAAAGCAACGGCATAGATGTTTTAGTAACTGCGCCAATTAATAAACATAATATTCAATCTGAAAAATTTAATTTTCCTGGGCACACAGATTATTTGGCTCAAGAATTAGAAGGCGAAAGCCTAATGTTTATGGTAAACGACACGTTAAGAGTTGGTTTGTTAACCGACCATGTTCCGGTTAAAGATGTGTCGAATCATATCACTTCAGAATTAATTGAAAAGAAAATTAGCACCGTTTACAAATCTCTTCAAAAAGATTTTAAAATAGGAAGACCAAAAATTGCGGTTTTAGGGATTAATCCACATACAGGAGATAACGGTGTAATTGGAACGGAAGACGACACGGTTTTACGACCAACACTTCAAAAAATAAAAGACACAGGAAAATTAGTTTATGGGCCGTATGCCGCCGATAGTTTTTTTGGCTCAAATAATTACAAAAATTTTGATGCCATAATAGCATCTTATCACGATCAAGGTTTAATTCCTTTTAAAACCTTATCGTTTGGTCAAGGTGTTAATTACACAGCTGGATTAAATAAAGTAAGAACCTCACCAGACCACGGAACTGCATATGAAATTGCTGGAAAAGGAGAGGCCGATGAGAATTCTTTTAAAGAAGCACTTTATGCGGCCATTCAAATTTTTAAAAACAGAATTGATTATGAAGAAATTACATCAAATCCGTTAAAAAAAGGCTCTCGAAAGATATAAACAAAAAAATGTTTATAAGTACTCTAGTGTAAACAAAAAATTTATATATTTGCAGGCTCAAAATAGACGTGATAATGAAGCCATTGAAAGAGTTTACAATTCCATTTGTAGGTTTAAAGATAGGGAAACACAATTTTGAGTACAATGTTAAGCAAACGTTCTTTGAATATTTTGAGTATGAAGATTTTAACGATGTAAACGTTAAGGTAGATGTTGTTTTAGAAAAAAAGACAACTTTATTAGAATTACACTTTAAAATTTCCGGATTTGTTAATGTGAATTGCGATTTAACAAACGAACCTTATAATCAAACCATTGAAAATGATTTTGATTTAGTAGTTAAGTTCGGTGATGAATATAACGATGAGAATGTTGATATTTTAATTATTCCTCACGGAACGTACGAAGTTAATATTCAGCAATATGTATACGAATTAATAGTGCTTTCAGTGCCAATTAAACGTATTCATCCAGGCGTTGAAGATGGAACATTAGATTCTGAAATACTTAATAAATTAGAAGAATTAAGCCCAAAGCTTAAAGATAAAAAAGATAAAGAAGAGGAAACAGACCCTCGCTGGAATACATTAAAGAAACTATTAACGGATAAATAAAATATAAAAAATGGCACATCCTAAAAGAAAAATCTCAAAAACAAGAAGAGATAAGAGAAGAACTCATTACAAAGCAACTGCGCCACAAATTGCTACATGCCCAACAACTGGTGAACCTCACCTGTACCATAGAGCGCATTGGCATGAAGGAAAATTATACTACAGAGGTCAAATATTAATTGATAACTCTGAAGAAGTAGAAAACGTTGCATAGATAATATGCGTGCATAATACAAAACGCTCACTTGTTGAGCGTTTTTTTTATGAAATATATTTTATGAAGACAAAAACAACTAATTTGTGTTATATTACACTAAATTTTAGTAGTTTTCACAAAATTTTGAATGTTTTTGTCCAATTTTAATGATTTTTTAGTCAATTTAACTATAAGTTATGAGTAAAATCTCTGCGGCCATTACAGCTGTAGGCGCTTATGTGCCAGAATACGTATTAACCAACCAGATTCTTGAAACTATGGTTGATACAAATGACGAATGGATTACAAGTAGAACAGGCATCAAAGAACGTCGAATATTAAAAGACGAAGGCAAAGGAACTTCTTACTTAGCCATTAAAGCCGCCCAAAACCTTATTGATAAAAAAGGAATTAACCCTAAAGATATAGAACTTGTTATTGTTGCCACTGCAACTCCAGACATGAAAGCAGCTTCAACAGCAGCTTTTACAGCATCTGGTATTGGAGCGACTAATGCTTTTTCTTTCGATTTAGATGCGGCTTGTTCAAGTTTTTTATTCGGAATGTCGGTAGCTGCAAAGTATATAGAATCTGGAAGTTACAAGAACGTACTTTTAATAGGAGCCGATAAAATGTCTTCAATAGTAAATTATAAAGATAGAGCCACATGCATTATTTTTGGAGATGGTGCAGGTGCCGTTTTATTTGAACCTACTACTGAAGACTTAGGTTTAAAAGATGAATACCTTAGAAGCGATGGAACAGGACGTGAGTTTTTGCAAGCCACTTATGGTGGTTCCTCTTTCTCATTAACCCCAGAAGTTTTAGAAAAAGGTGGTCATTATGCTTTTCAAGAAGGACGTACAGTATTTAAAAATGCTGTTTTTAATATGGCAGATGCCGCAGTTAAAATATTGGAAAGAAATAATTTAACGAAAGACACTGTAGATTGGTTGGTTGCACATCAAGCCAACAAACGCATTATAGATGCAACTGCAAATAGAATAGAACTAGAAGACGAAAAGGTAATGATGAATATTGAAAAATATGGAAATACAACATCAGCAACTTTACCGTTACTTTTAAATGATTACGAATCACAACTGAAAAAAGGAGATAATTTAATATTCGCCGCTTTTGGAGGCGGATTTAATTGGGGGTCTATTTATTTAAAATGGGCATATAATACATTAAACTAACCACTAACTTAATAGCAAAATTATGGATATAAAAGAGATTCAAAACTTAATCAAATTTGTTGCCAAATCAGGAGCGAGTAAGGTTAAATTAGAAATGGATGATATAAAAATCACCATTAGAACAGGATCTGAACAATCAGATACTACAATTGTTCATCAAGTTCCTGCTACGCAAATGCCACAAATAACTCAAGCAGCTACGCAACCTGCAGCAACAGAAGCGCCAGTGGCAGCTAGCACGTCAGCGGCTACCAGTGAAGATTCAAAATATATTACTATTAAATCGCCAATTATAGGTACATTCTACAGAAAACCAGCTCCAGATAAACCGTTATTTGTTGAGGTTGGACAAACCATATCTGAAGGTGATGTACTTTGTGTTATTGAAGCTATGAAACTTTTTAATGAAATAGAATCTGAAGTTTCAGGAAGAATAGTTAAAATATTAGTTGACGATTCTTCACCTGTAGAATTCGATCAGCCATTATTTTTAGTAGATCCATCTTAATTTGAAGTTTAAAGTTTTCAAGTTTAGAATTTAGTCGCTTAGAGTAATAACTAAATATTTAAACTACTAAACCATAAACTCTTAAACTCATAAAGATATGTTTAAAAAAATATTAGTAGCTAACAGAGGTGAAATAGCATTACGTGTTATTAGAACCTGCAAAGAAATGGGCATTAAAACCGTAGCTGTTTACTCAACTGCAGATGCCGAAAGTTTACACGTTAAGTTTGCCGATGAAGCGGTTTGTATTGGTCCGCCAGCAAGTAGTGAATCTTACTTAAAAATGTCAAATATTATAGCAGCAGCAGAAATTACCAATGCAGATGCTATACATCCAGGATATGGTTTTTTATCAGAAAATGCTAAATTTTCAAAAATTTGTGATGAGCACGGAATAAAGTTTATTGGAGCTTCACCAGAAATGATTGATAGAATGGGAGATAAGGCAAACGCTAAAGCCACAATGAAAGCTGCAGGCGTACCTTGTGTACCAGGAAGCGAAGGGATTATTGAAACCTTTGCAGAATGCGAAAAAGTTGCAAAAGCTACAGGTTATCCAGTAATGCTTAAAGCATCTGCTGGTGGTGGTGGTAAAGGGATGCGTGCCGTTTGGAAGCCAGAAAAGCTTAAGGATGCTTGGGATTCTGCAAGACAAGAAAGTAAAGCTGCCTTTGGAAACGATGATATGTATATGGAAAAGCTTATTGAAGAGCCACGCCATATTGAAATTCAAATTGTTGGAGATTCTCGAGGAAAAGCTTGTCATTTATCCGAAAGAGATTGCTCTATTCAGCGTCGTCACCAAAAATTAACCGAAGAAACTCCGTCTCCATTTATGACCGATAAACTTCGAGATAAAATGGGTAAAGCAGCAGTTAAAGCGGCTGAGTATATAAACTATGAAGGTGCCGGAACGATAGAGTTTTTGGTAGATAAGAATAGAAATTTCTACTTTATGGAAATGAATACGCGTATTCAAGTAGAGCATCCAATTACCGAGCAAGTTATTGATTTTGACTTAATCAGAGAGCAAATTTTAGTGGCTGCGGGTGTGCCAATTTCGGGTAAAAATTACACCCCAAAATTACATTCTATTGAATGTCGAATAAACGCTGAAGATCCTTTTAATGGGTTTAGACCATCACCAGGATTAATTACCACATTACATGCTCCAGGAGGTCATGGTGTGCGTTTAGACACCCATGTTTATGCAGGCTACTCGATTCCGCCAAACTACGATTCTATGATTGCTAAGTTAATCACAACGGCGCAAACTAGAGAAGAAGCGATAAATAAAATGAAGCGTGCTTTAGATGAATTTGTGATAGAAGGTATAAAAACGACCATTCCTTTTCATAGGCAATTAATGGATCATCCAGATTATTTAGCGGGGAATTATACCACTAAATTTATGGAAGATTTTGTTATAAAAAAACAAACAGAAGAGTAAATAACTAAAAACTCCGAAATTAATTTCGGAGTTTTTTTATGCTTCACTTTTATAAAGTAGTATTTTTTAACTTGATTAAGTATTTCACAAGAAATCTATTTTTCTAAAAGCGTTTATAATAACTTCGTAACATGAATTTTTCATATTGGGAAATAAAAAGTTGGTTGTCACATATCGATTTCACGATTGTTGGCAGTGGGATTGTAGGTCTAAGTTGTGCATTACATTTAAAAGAACAATTTCCTAAAGCAAAAATTCTCGTTTTAGAGAAAGGTATTTTACCTCAAGGCGCGAGTACAAAAAATGCTGGATTTGCGTGTTTTGGTAGTTTAAGCGAAATACTTGATGATTTAAAATCACATTCAGAAGAAGCCATTATTCAACTTATCAAGCAACGAGCAAATGGTTTGAAATTACTGCGTGAAACTTTGGGAGATAATGCCATAAGTTATCAGCAATTAGGTGGCTATGAGTTGTTTTTAGAAACGGATACGGAATTGTTAGAAAGTTGTGTATCAAAAAAAGACAGTATCAATAAATTACTCAAACCTGTTTTTAAAGATGCGGTTTTCAGTTTAAAAAACAATATTTTCAATTTTAAAAATGTAAAAAAAGATTATATTTTCAATGAGTTTGAAGGGCAAATAGACACTGGTAAAATGATGGAAGCATTGCTTCAAAAAGTACAATCAAAAGGCATTAAAATTTTAAACAATATTAATGTCGAACATTTTTCAGAAGGAAATAATTCTGTACAACTTAAAACCAATCAGTTTGAATGTTCAACGTCAAAATTGCTCATAGCCACAAACGGGTTTGCTTCACAGCTTTTAAATGAAAATGTAAAACCTGCTCGGGCACAAGTTTTAATCACAAAACCTATTGACAACCTCAATATAAAAGGCACGTTTCATTTAGATAGAGGTTATTATTATTTTAGAAATATAGATGATCGAATTCTTTTAGGTGGCGGACGAAACTTGGATTTTAAAGCTGAGGAAACAATTGAATTTAATCAAACAGAAATCATTCAAAATAAATTAGAAGACTTATTAAAAACAACTATTTTAACCGATATCCCTTTTGAAATTGATTATAGATGGAGTGGCATTATGGGTATTGGAAATCAAAAAAAAGCAATCGTAAAACCAATTTCAAATAACGTGTTTTGTGGTGTAAGATTGGGAGGAATGGGCGTTGCCATTGGAAGTTTAGTTGGTAAAGAATTAGCAGAATTAACCTTTACATGAGATTAATTAAAATAGTAAAATGACCTTAATAAAACGCGTCTTCAAATTCATTTTCAAAACCATTTTTTGGTTGTTCGTGTTTTCCATAGTTATGGTTTTTGTATATAAATGGGTTCCAGTAAAAGTAACGCCTCTCATGGTTATTAGGTATTTTGAAAGGAGTGAAGAGAAAGCTAAAAACGTTTGGAAACATGATTGGGTTTCTATTGATGGGATATCTAAAAACTTACAACGAGCAGTTATTTGCAGCGAAGATCAAAATTTTTTAAACCATAATGGTTTTGATTATAAAGCCATTGAAAAGGCTATAGAATATAATAAGAAAGGAAAACGAGTTCGAGGCGCCAGCACCATAACACAACAGACTGCAAAAAATGTTTTTTTGTGGCCGCAACGCAGTTGGTTTCGTAAGGGTTTAGAAACGTATTTTACTTTTTTAATCGAACTATGTTGGTCTAAAGAACGTATTATGGAGGTGTATTTAAACAGTATTGAAATGGGGGATGGTATTTATGGAGCCGAAGCAGCATCACAATATTGGTTTAAAAAACCAGGTTTAAAACTAACACAATCTGAGGCCGCAGCTATTGCAGCTATTTTGCCTAACCCAAGAAAATATAGAGCAAACCCTGCATCAAATTACATTCAAAATAGAAAAGTTTGGATTGTAAAACAAATGGGCTTTTTAGGAGCTTTAGATTACAAAAAGCCGGATGAAAAACGTTAAAGAAAATTTACATTTGCAATGTATTAAGTTTGTTGAAAATCGTTTTCAAACGATTCAGAATACGATAAAAGAAATTCAAGAATCTTTGGCAACCGAAACTAAAAGTAGCGCTGGCGATAAACACGAAACGGGACGTGCCATGTTACAATTAGAACGTGAAAAAGCAGGAAATCAGCTCGCTGAAATTCAAAAAATTAAAGAAGCCCTTTTTAAAATAAATATTGAAACTAATTCAGAAAAAATAGGTTTAGGAAGTGTGGTTTACACCTCAAAATCTAATTATTTTATTACCATTAGCGCTGGTGAATTACATTTAGAAAACGAAATGTTTTACGCCATTTCCTCATCAACACCCATTGCAAAACTATTATTAGGTAAAACTATTGGCGATCAAATTCATTTTAGAGACCAAAACTTCAAAATTATTAAAGTGATCTAGTTTTAATCTAAATAAATTTCGACTTATCTTTAAAGAAAAAGATCTAGAAAAAATTGAATACCATTACCTCAACTTTTGATGTTATTATAGTTGGCGGTGGATTAGCGGGTTTGTCTAGCGCCATTCACTTATCAAAAGCCGATTTAAGCATTTTACTTATTGAAAAAAATGATTATCCTAAACATAAAGTATGTGGTGAATATGTTTCTAATGAAGTATTGCCATATCTTGAATTTCTAAATATTGATGTCTTTAAATTAGGTGCCAAAAAAATCAATAAATTTCAGTTATCTACAATAAAAAGCAAACTCATTTCTGCAATTTTACCTATGGGTGGTTTTGGTATTAGCCGGTATTGTTTAGATGATGCTTTAGTAAAAAAAGCCATTGAAAATAAGGTTGAAATACTTCAGGGTGCGGTTGAGAATATTGAATTTTATGATGAAATATTTTCAGTAGAAACTAAAAACAAGAAAACATATCAGTCTAAAATAGTTATCGGTGCTTTTGGAAAACGGTCAAATTTAGATATCCAATTAAAGCGTCAATTTATTACTAGTAAGTCGCCTTATTTAGCAGTAAAAACGCATGTAAAAGGTCATTTTCCAGAAGATTTAGTGGCGCTTCATAATTTTGAAGGTGGCTATTGCGGAGTTTCTAAAATAGAAAATGACCATATTAATCTTTGTTACATAACCAACTATAAACAATTTAAGAAGTATAAAAACATTGAGGAGTTTGAAGAAAAAGTTCTTTTTAAAAATCACTTTTTAAAAAATATTTTTAGTCAAACCACGCCAGTTTTTGAAAAGCCATTAACGATAAGTCAAATTTCATTTGAAGAGAAAAAACCCATTGAAAACCATATTATAATGTGTGGCGATACGGCTGCTTTAATTCATCCGCTTTGTGGCAACGGCATGAGTATGGCATTTAAAAGCGCACAATTGGCATCAACACTAATTATTAAATTTTTTAATAAAGAAATTAAGGATAGAGCCGCCTTAGAAAAGCAGTATCTTAGAGACTGGAACACAACTTTTAAATTACGTTTAAAAACAGGACGTATTGTAGCCAGTTTGTTTAATAAACCGATGTTATCTGAAGTATTAATGCGAGGTTTAAAATGGGTACCGAATGTTTTGCCACTCATCATAAAACGGACTCATGGTAAATTAATGACTATAGAATGAGCTTATTGGTTAATACAAAATATAGAAGTGATGCCGAAGAAATTATGGACGATTTAAATTATAATGGTCCAATGCTTCATGATGCACTTGATAAACTAGCAAAAATAAATCAATGGCTTGGCGGAAATAGAGTGACTATTAACGGTCTTAAAAAGGTCATAAAAAATCATTCAAAAAGTCAACCTTTAACCATAATTGATTTAGGTTGCGGTGGTGGAGATATTTTAAGAGACCTATCAAAATTTGGAAAAAAAAACGGCTATAAATTTAAATTAATAGGTATAGATGCGAATGTGCATACTGTAAATTATGCAAGTGAATTATCAAAAGACTTTGATAATATTCAATTTAAAGCTATTGATATTTTTTCTGAAGATTTTGAAAAAATGACCTATGATGTAGTTTTAACAACCTTGTTTTTACATCATTTTAAAGAACGCGAATTAGTGTCATTTTTAAAACCAGTTCTTAAAAAAGCATCATTAGGTGTTGTAGTTAATGATTTGCACAGACATAAATTAGCCTATTACCTTTTTAAGTTACTCAGTATTACAATAAAAAATAAAACAACTGTTGAAGATGGATTAACCTCTGTATTAAGAGGTTTTAAAAGACAAGAATTAGAAGCGATTTCACGACAGTTAAATACAAATTATCAAATTAAATGGAAATGGGCATTTCGTTTTCAATGGATTTTGAAGGATAAAAAATCATGAGCGTAAAAATAACAGGCATAGCAAAACAACTTCCAAAATATACAAGGGAAACTAAAGATATTATTCCCTTTTTAAATATTTGGTTGTCTGGTCAAGAGGATCGTTTTCAGCGCAAAGTTATTAAGCTTTTTGAAAATGCAGGGGTAGATAAACGTTATTCCATAATGGATGCAGAAGAAGTATTTACTAAAACGTCATTCGAAGAAAAAAATGATATTTATGCGCGTGAAGTCGTTAAATTAGCAGAACAATCTTTAGTAAAAGCCTTGGATAAAGCAAATTTACAACCAACAGATATTGATTTTATTATTACTGTAAGTTGCACAGGTATTATGATTCCGTCCATGGATGCTTATTTAATTAATAATTTAAAAATGAAACAGGATATTGTACGACTTCCTGTAACCGAAATGGGTTGTGCTGCGGGTGTTTCCGGAATTATTTATGCCAAAAATTTTTTAAAAGCAAATCCAAATAAGCGAGCTGCAGTTATCGCTGTAGAGTCACCAACAGCAACATTTCAAATGGATGATTATTCTATGGTAAATATTGTGAGTGCAGCGATTTTTGGTGATGGCGCATCAAGTGTTATTTTATCGTCTTATGAAAATGAAGAAGGCCCAAAAATTGTAGACGAAGCGATGTATCATTTTTATGATGCAGAAACCATGATGGGTTTTAAATTGGTGAATACAGGTTTACAAATGATTTTGGATAAAGCGGTTCCCGAAACGATTTCAGAACATTTTCCTAAAATTGTGCATCCGTTTTTAGAGAGAAATGGCATATCAATAGAAGATATCGATCATTTGATTTTTCATCCAGGAGGAAAAAAAATTGTACAAACCGTTGAAGATTTGTTTGGGTCTTTAGGAAAAAATATAGATGATACCAAAGCCGTTTTAAAGCTTTATGGAAACATGAGTAGTGCTACAGTACTATATGTTTTAGAGCGTTTTATGGATAAGCAATTGCCAAAAGGCGATCTTGGGTTAATGCTTAGTTTTGGGCCAGGTTTTTCGGCACAACGTGTTTTATTAGAATGGTGACAAAAAACTTTTGTCATGCTGAACTCGTTTCAGCATCTCATAATTTAAAGAGATATGATTAAAGAATTTCAAAATAAAAACTATTGGGCACTCATTTTAGGAGGCTCTAGCGGATTGGGTTTAGCTACTGCAAAAAAGCTAGCAAAACACGGCATGAATATTTGCATCATTTACCGAAATTCTAGAAGTCAGGAAGAAGAAATTAATTTAGAATTTGAAAAGATTAAGAAGTCAGGTGTTCAATTTATATCTTATAATGTTGATGCCTTTAAAGAAGAAAAGCGAAACGAAATAATTTTCGAATTATCTTCTGTTTTAGGAACAAAAGATAAAATTAGAACCTTAGTGCATAGTGTGGCTAAAGGTAATTTAAAACCTATGTTAGATGACGCGAAACCAACACTTAAAAACGATGATTTCAGTTTAACCATCAACGCCATGGCAATTAGTTTATACGATTGGACTAAAGCTATTTTTGATGCTAAATTATTTGCTGAAGACGCTCGAATTGTAAGTTTTACAAGTGAAGGGAATACCAAAGCTTGGAAAAACTATGCTGCAGTTTCTGCTGCAAAAGTGACTTTAGAAGCCATAACAAGAAACATCGCTTTGGAGTTTGCACCTTTCGGAATTAGAGCCAATTGTATTCAAGCAGGCGTTACAGATACAGCATCTTTGCGTATGATTCCTGGTAGCGAGAAAATAAAAGAACACAGTTTACAACGGAACCCTTTTAAGCGATTAACGCAACCTGAAGATGTGGCAAATGTAGTTTACTTACTCAGTAAAGACGAAGCAAGTTGGATTAGCGGTTGTGTTATACCTGTTGATGGTGGCGAACATATTAGTTAGACATGACAGGAAACGAAATCATATCAGTACTACCTTATCAAGAACCATTTTTGTTTGTGGATGAGTTGATTACGATATCTTCAGAAGGAATAAAAGGTAATTATACGTTTAAAAATGACGCTTATTTCTATAAAGGACACTTTAAAAATAATCCAGTGACGCCAGGTGTTATTTTAACCGAATGCATGGCGCAAATTGGATTGGTATGTTTAGGGATTTATATATTGAAAGATGAATTATCTAAGAATAATAATCCACAAATCGCATTAACGTCGAGTCAAATAGATTTCTTTTTACCAGTTTTTCCGGGTGAGAAAGTGACTGTAATTTCAGAAAAAGAAGTATTTCGTTTTAATAAATTGAAATGCAAAGTGAAGCTATTTAACTCGAAAAATGAACTAGTTTGTAGAGGTCTAATTTCAGGAATGATAAACATTCCTGCGAAAGCAGGAATCTCTATAACACATGAATGAAAATTTTAAACGCTGGTGCGTATATATAATGACGAATAAGAAGGATGGAGTTCTTTATATTGGTTGTACAGATAATATTATAGAAAGAGTTAAAGAGCATAAGTTTATAAAATATCCTAGAGCATTTACTGCTAAATATAAATGTAACATGTTAGTTTATTTTGAGGAGTATGAAGATGGAGAAGTTGCCTCTCTCAGAGAAATCCAATTCAAGAAATGGAAGCGAGATTGGAAAACTAAGCGGATAGAAGATATGAATCCAAATTGGATAGATTTAAGTATGAATTGGAATTTAGGATTAAATAAATTTAGAAAATAGAATTAATAATAAAAAAAGATTCCTGCCTACGCAGGAATAGAGTATGAACAGAGTTGTTATAACAGGTTTAGGCGTTGTTGCACCAAATGGTGTTGGGTTAGAAGCCTTTTCAAATGCCATTAAAAATGGCGAATCTGGAATAAGGTTTCATCAACAATTAGCAGATTTAAATTTTTCATGCTGCATTGGTGGGGTCCCACAAATTTCTGAAGAAAAAAAACTTGAGTATTTAACACCTTTGCAATTAAGGGATTTTAATAGTTCTGGTATTTTATATGGCTGTATGGCTGGAATAGACGCTTGGAAAGATGCAGGATTTTCAATTAATTCGGATAGCGAATTAGATTATGATAGTGGAACTATATTTGGAACAGGAACATCTGGCGTTGAGAAATTTAGAGAAGCCATTTACAAGCTAGATAATAATCAAGTAAGACGCTTAGGAAGCACAGTGGTTACTCAAACTATGGCAAGTGGTATTAGCGCTTTCCTTGGTGGAATTATGGGTTTAGGTAATCAGGTAACCACCAATTCTTCTGCTTGCACCACAGGAACAGAGGCGATTTTAATGGGTTATGAGCGTATAAAAAACGGACAAGCTAAACGCATGCTTGTTGGAAGTTGTAGTGATGATGGCCCATATATTTGGGGCGGATTTGATGCTATGCGAGTGATGACCTATAAACATAATGAGTCGCCAAAAGCTGGTTCAAGACCCATGAGTGCAACGGCATCAGGATTTGTCCCTGGCGCTGGTGCTGGTGCTTTGGTTTTAGAATCGTTAGAGAGCGCTTTAGAAAGGCGAGCAACTATTTATGCTGAGGTTTTAGGAGGTCATGTAAATTCTGGTGGGCAACGTAAAGGTGGAACTATGACTGCACCAAATCCTGAAGCAGTGCAACGCTGTATAACCAATGCCATGTTTGATGCAGGAATTAAACCTGCCGATATTGATGTTATTAATGGCCACTTAACCGCAACGATTAAAGATCCTGACGAGGTGAAAAATTGGTCTGAATCACTTGGAAGAAAAGGATCTGATTTTCCGTTTATTAATTCATTAAAATCAATGGTTGGACATTGTCTAGCAGCTTCAGGAGCTATAGAAAGTGTGGCAGCTATATTGCAAATTAAGGAAGGATTTATTTTTCCATCGATTAATACTGAAGATGTTCATGAGGATATTAAAGCTATTATTGACGTGTCTAAAATCCCGAATAAAACACTATATAAAAATGTAAATATTGTTGCAAAAGCAAGTTTTGGTTTTGGAGACGTGAATGGATGTGTTATTTTTAAAAAATATTGAAACAAGAAAAATATAATGGAAAAAGAAAGTTTAATAGCATCGCTAAAAAAAATAGTAAAGCCTTATATTCAAGACGAAGAGGCCTTTGATAATTTGACTGAAGACACGGATTTCATTACAGATCTTAAAATTAATTCTGCAAATTTAGTTGACGTAATTTTAGATGTGGAAGACGAGTTTGACATTATAATTGATAACGATTCCATGGAAAAAATGCTATCTGTAAAAGCTGCGATGGATATTATTACTCTTAAACTTGAAGAAAAGTAGTGGTTGGAAACGATATTGTTGATTTAAAACAAGCCGCTTTAGAAAGTAATTGGCAAAGAAAAGGTTTTTTGAATAAAGTATTTACTCAAAAAGAGTACGCTTATATTCAAGATTCAGAAAATTCATTTTTAATGGTTTGGCAATTATGGAGTATGAAAGAGAGTGCTTATAAAATTAATACGCAGCAATATCAACACCGCTTTTTTAATCCCAAAAGAATAGTATGTACACTTTTGGATAAGGCAAAAGGCACAGTAAAAATTGATAATGATATTTATAATACATTTTCAACCATGGATAATGCTTTTATATACACGGTTGCCACATTAAAAATTACGAATAAAATTAAGAGCAATTGTTTTAAAATAAAAAAAGCACATTATAAAATACAACACCAAACGTGTAAGAATCAATTAAAAAAAGCCATATCTCAATTGTGTAATATAAAAAGTGAATCTATTAGCATTAAGAAAAACATATTGGGCATACCAAAATTATATAAAAACAATCAACCTTTAAAAATAAAATGCTCTATAACACATCATGGAAATTATGGCGCTTATGCTATATTCTGATAATTAAGTAAATCTTTGATGTTAAAAAAAGCAATACCTTTTATTATAAAATATAGAATTGCCATAATGGTAATTCTTATTGTATTAAGTGGTTTTAGCTTATTTCAAACTGCAAAAAAACTAAGTGTCGATAACTCTTTATCAATTTGGTTTTTAGAAGATGACCCAAGTTATAAAGCTTATATCGATTTTCAAGAAGAATTTGGGTCTGATGAAATTTTTATTGCGATGCTTCCCGTTGAAAATGCCATCGGTGCTCCAGAAAAAGGCAACTTGTTAAAACTTCACGAGGCTATTGATTCGCTTTCATTTGTAAAAACATCTTTCAGTTTAGCAAAAGCTAAATACCCTATTTATGCCAATGATAAAATAAATTTTGATGACCTATATAATGTGAACCGAAGCGAAAAAGGATTGAAAAGCATTATTTCAAAATTACCAAGTATTACGTCGCAACTTTTAACCAAAGATTATAAAAACCAGTTTTTTTATATCCAACTTAATCCAACGCCAACTATTGAAGAAAAACGACAAATTATTGGTGGAGAAATTAGAACTATTATTGAAAAACAGTATTCAAATTATTATTTAACAGGGCCACCAGTTTTAAACGAAGCCTATAGTTTAGGCATTTATAAAGAAAGCATGGTGTTTGGAATTTTAACCGTTTTAGTCATTACACTATTGCTACTTTTTTTATTACCAAGTAAGCGGTATTTGTTAATCTCATTATTGTCTGTAGCTGTTCCTTTAGCTTTATTATTTGGTATAATTACATCACTTGGTTTTGCACTAAATATGATTTCCATGCTCATTCCAACCATTTTAATGGTTTACAGTGTTAGTGATGCGGTTCATGTTATTAATATTTACCACAAAGAAGGTGTCGCCAATAAGAATATCAAAAAAATAGAACTCATCACATTAGCCATAAGGAAGAGTTTTACACCTTGTTTTTATACCACACTTACTACGTTTGTTGGTTATTTTGCTTTGTATTTATCGCCATTACCTGCTTTTAAAAACATGGGAATTTTTACCAGTATTGGTTTAGTTTTAAGTTTTTTGTTGGTTTATATTATTACCATTATTGGGTTTAGTTTTATGACCCTTAATTTTGAAGGCGTAAAACCAGTTTTAAGTTTCAAAATGATTAGTCAAGGTAAGTTTATTAATTGGCTAAATAGTTTTACAACGCGTTACAAAACGAGTCTAATTGTTGGATTTTCAGTTGTTTTATTATATGGTGTTTATGCTGTTACGCAAGTAAAAATTGATACGAATTCTTTGGATCTTTTAGCAGAAGGAAAAGCAAAACAGGATTTAAGAATTGTTGAAAACGAACTTAAAGGAAGCTCAAGACTTCAGTTAAACATTTCAACAAAAAATGGAACTAAAATTCTGAATGCAGACGCCATGAAATATTTAGAGCGTTTTCAAAAAAAACTTGAAGATAATCCATTAATAAGTGCACCAGTTTCAGTAGTAAATATTAAATCCTTTTTGGAGAAACGAACGCCTGTTTTATTTCAAACCAATATTTCGGAAGACAAGGTTGCAAGCGTCTTAGCTTCCGCAGATAATAAAGACAATAGTTTTTTTAAGTTATTTTCTGAAGATTTTACATCTGCAGGAATTACAATAGGCTTAAAAGAATCAACTACAGAACGTTTAGAGAAAATTTTATTTCAGGTTGAAAAAGATTTTAATGATACGTTTCCTTTAGAAGATTACAAACTAAAAATTAATGGTTTTGCCGTTGTTTTTGCGCAACTGAATAATTTTATTTTAGAAACTCAATTCAAGTCGTTTTTTGCTGCTTTTTTTGTGGCCTTTTTGTGCTTATGGTTTTTTATAAAGAGCTTAAGAACTACTATTTTAGTCCTTATCCCTAATATTTTGCCTTTAGTTATTTTAGCTATTTTAATGAATTTACTTGATATTCCACTTGATGTAACGACGGCTATGATAACGCCAATTATGCTCGGAATTGCGATGGACGATACCATTCATTTAGTTTATAAATATAGGCGAAGTAAATCCATTAAAGGCACACCTGAACAACGCATGAATAATGCTATGGAATATACGGGAGGCGCTTTGTTTTCAACTACAATTGCGCTTGTTGGTGGGTTTTTAATTATTAGCTCAAGCGCTGTACCTTCGGTAAGAGATTTTGGACTGCTTTGTGCCGTTACGGTTTCTATTGCTTTAATTACCGATATTTTTTACTTGCCAGCCTTATTAAAAAAGTTTGATAAGTAAAATTATTTTGTAATTTCAAGTGAAACTACGGTATCTTTTTTTATTTCAGATTCGTTTTCAAAAAATAGTTTTTCACCTTTCATCTCTGCTTCAATTAAATAGTAATCTCCTTTGTAATAAGATTGTTTTATTGTGACTTTCAAGTTAGATTTATCAACTATTTTAATTTGGTTGGCATAAAAAATCTTCCCATCTATTTCATTAAATTCATCAAAAAAAGAAGCAATTAATTTATTTTTTGGATTTTTATATAGATTTTCTGGAGAGCTATTTGCCATTATTTTGGCATTATGTAAAACTATCATTTTATCAGAAAATGATAATACATCATCTTTATCATGTGTAGCCACAATACAAGTAATGCCTTTTTCCTTCAAATATTTAAACAAATTTCGGCGTAAGCTTTGCTTTTTAAAATTATCAATATGACTAAAAGGTTCATCTAGTAATAACACTTCGGGTTGTTTAGCAATCGCTCTTGCCAACGCTACGCGTTGTTTTTGTCCGCCGCTTAATAACTTTACTTTGGTATTTGCAAAATCATTTAATTCAACCACATCAAGGAGTTCTTTAATACGTTCTTGTTTTTCTTCAGGATAAAAATTAGAAAGAAACGCTCCAATATTTTCAGCAACGGAAATAAAAGGCATCAAGTCAAATTCTTGAGCCACATACTTCATGAATTCTGGGCCAATAATAAGGTTGTATTTAGGGCCTAAAATCTCATGTTCTTTCCAAAACATTTGACCTTCATTTAAATCATACGTGCCATAAAGTAATTTTAAAAG
>JBAQZZ010000172.1:0-10617 GCA_049791475.1 Flavobacteriaceae bacterium
GAATATAAGACTCTTGTTTTATTAATGTACCTGCTGCACCTTCCTTTCCTTCAACAAATGGAAACCAGCCCATCAACATTCCTCCAAAATTCTGAATATCTATTTTAACTTGAAATACAGCTTCATAAAACGTTTTAGCTCTATCCATATTTGATACAGGAATTTCAAACCAACCTACCATATTTTTTTTCATGATTTTTATTTTTAGAAAATTAATATTTATAAATATAATTATTTTTTCGATTCATAAAAACGTTCAACAATATCATCATAACTTTTAATTGTTTTCTTAACCCAATCTAATCGTTTTTCTAGTTTTTCTTCTTCAGTTAATTCCCAATTTATATTCGTTTGTTTTAATTTGGTAGTAACATGCTGCAAAATAATAGCCGCAGAAACAGATATGTTTAAACTCTCGGTAAAACCAACCATAGGTATTTTTAAGTAACAATCGGCAGCATTTAAAACTTCTTTTGATACGCCTTCCGTTTCTCTTCCAAAGAAAAAACAAGACTTTTTAGTCACATCAAATTCATGTAAAAGCGTATCGTTTGTATGTGGCGTGGTCGCAACAATTTGATAGCCTTTTTGTTTTAAATCGTCTATACACCCCTTTACCGTTTGGTATCTATTTAAATCTACCCATTTTTGCGCACCCATTGCAATTTCTCTATCTATACGTTTTGAATTTCGCTCTTCAACAATACTAACTTCCTGTATTCCAAAAACATCACAACTTCGTATTACCGCACTGGTGTTATGTAATTGATATACATCCTCAGTTGCCACTGTAAAATGTTTGGTGCGTTGCTGTATTACTTTTGTAAATTTCTCTCTTCTAGAATCGGTTAGAAAAGTTTCTAGATGTTCTAGAAGTTTTAGATCGACCATGAATCAAAAATAAGAAAGTTTTCAGAAATGCGAAAAACGATGCAATCTTTTAAATTGAATCGTCATTACGAAAGAGGCACGACTGAAGTAATCTCATGAATTAGCACTAAAATTACACAGATTGCCACGTCGTTCCTCCTCGCAATGAGGAATAGTTAGTATATTTATACTATGAAAAAAAGCATAGTTGTACTTACAGGAGCAGGTATAAGTGCCGAAAGTGGCATAAAAACTTTTAGAGACGCCGATGGTTTGTGGGAAGGTCATGATGTAATGGAAGTAGCAACACCCGAGGGTTTTGCAGCAAACCCAGAGTTGGTTTTAGATTTTTATAACAAACGCCGAAAACAACTTTTTGAAGTTACACCAAATGAAGCTCATTTTGATTTAGCTGAATTAGAAAAGGATTATGACGTTACCATAATTACTCAAAACGTAGATGATTTACACGAACGCGCTGGAAGTAAAAACGTCATTCATTTACATGGTGAACTATTAAAAGTGAGAAGTACTTTTGATTATAATGACATACAGCCTTGGAAAACCGATTTAGTTTTAGGTGATATATGTAAAGAAGGCTATCAACTTCGTCCGCATATTGTATGGTTTGGTGAAGATGTTCCGATGATTGAAAAGGCTATTGAAATTTGTGAAACAGCCGATATTTTAATCATTATTGGCACCTCAATGCAAGTGTACCCTGCGGCTAGTTTAATGCATTATGTGCCCCAAAATACACCAACTTTTTTTATTGATCCTAAACCTAATATCGAAAGTAAAAAGCATTTAACGGTTATTGCTGAACCTGCAACTGTTGGCATGAAACAAATAGTGGAATTACTAAACTTATCATAATTACTGATTTCAACACAGATTTTTGTTATTATAACAAATTGATAACCTAATTAATAAGTATTAATTAACGGCTTTCCATAATAAATCATTTACATTTGGAATACTGTCAACTTTATTGACAATCATCGTTCATTATACAGTTTATTTATGTGGTTACGTGTTAGTTGTGATTTGGTTTTCGATATCGAAATATCAACCCCTTTTATTTTAATGTTACGTCCACGCAGTGGTGCCCAACAGTGGGTTGAACGCGATGAATTTAAAATATCGCCAAATTTACAAGTCATTGAATGTACAGATGGTTATGGTAACCTTTGTCAACGCCTTGTTGCGCCACCAGGAAATTTCTCAATATATACTGCCGCAGATGTAAAAACTTCAGAGTTTTTAGATGTTGATTTTGGAGCTCCTTTTATTGAAATTCAGAATTTACCAAATGACGTACTTTGCTATTTATTACCAAGTAGATATTGTGAATCTGATCGTTTTAATGATTTAGCAATGTCTATCGCTGGAAATCAATTACCTGGTTTCAATCAAGTAGCTGCTATTGAAAATTGGTTGCGCAATACTATTAGTTTTATTCCTGGCAGTAGTGATATTCCAATATCTGCCATAGAAGTTAACCAAAAACAATCTGGAGTTTGCAGAGATTTAGCACATTTAGGAATAGCATTATGCCGAAGTTTAAGTATTCCTGCACGTATGGTAGTTGGGTATTTATATCAACTATATCCTATGGATATGCATGCTTGGTTTGAAGCCTATATTGGAGGACGCTGGTATACTTTTGATGCTACCCAAATAGGACCAAAAGGTGGCTATGTAGCTGTAGGTTACGGCCTTGATGCGGCAGATGTTGCTGTTTTTAACCAATTTGGACCTGCCGTTTACCCAATACAACAAATTATTAAAGTAGAACAAATTGAAAATCGAGTATAAATGCTAATTAGCGTTTATTCTTCTCTTCAATCCATTTACTCATAAACTTGGTGCTTTGAAGCGTGTGATATTGAAGCATTTGCCCCGTAAAATTGTTTATTCGTTTTTTGTTGAGTTGTTGGTTTGTAATCTCTATCTGTTTTAAAAACTCAGTTTCAAAATTTACTTTATTAAAACGCTTACTTACAACTTCAAATCCATTGTTTTGTTTTTTACTCCATAAATTTTCATCTAAAAATAATTTAACTGCTTTTTTAGCAAACAACTCTGGATTGTCTTCTACAAAACCATTAACTTGTAAATCACCAAATATACCTTCTGCTGCTAATGAAGTCATAGCACAAGGCGTTCCGTTTTGCATCGCATCTACCAATTTACCTTTTAAACCAGCTCCGAATCTAATAGGTGCTAAACACACTTTTGCTTTACTCATAACCTGATTTACATCTACAGCAAACCCTTTTATTAAAAAACCTTCTTTTTCATTATGTAACTGATTCACTTTTTGTGAGGTATAAGCACCATATATTTTTAAATCTGCCTTAGGCAGTTGTTTTCTAATTAAAGGCCAAATCGTTTCTTTTAAATACAAAACCGCATTATAATTGGGTTCATGTAAAAAATTACCAATGGTTATAAAATGTTGACGGTCATCGAAACTTGGAAGATTTCTAATTTTAGTTTTGGGTACTTTATCTAACAAAAAAGGCAAATACCATAAAAGCGATTCATTTACTTTAAAATCGTTTTTAAGAATTTCCATTTCAGCTTCTGAAATAATTAAACTTAAATCACTTCTGTAAATACTTGCTATTTCTCGTTTTGTAGTATCACTAAATAAATAGGTTTTATCAAATGGTGTATTTTCTTTAAAAGCTTGCTGTCTGCCCTTTCTTAAACCATGCAAATCTTCAGTATCCAAAATTCGTAGTGCATTTGGGGTGTGTTCTGATACTCGCCAACCAAATTGTTCTTCAGTCATAAAACGATCAAACAGAACAATATTTGGGTTTAATTCCTTAATAAAATCATCAAAAGTACCACTATTTAATGCTATAGATTTTTGAGAAACACCTATACTTTCTAGATTAAAAGCATTATTGGTTTTAGCACAAGCCGAAGCAAACGTTATTGTATAATTATTGGATTGGAAAGTCTCAATTAATTGCATCATTCTGCCACCGGCAGCAGAACTTTTAGGTTCTGGCCATACGAAACCGATGATTAGTAAATTTTTCTTCATAAAATTTTCTAAATTCCAAAATCTAAAAAACAAATTCCGTAAGAAAAAAATTATAAATCGAAATTTGATGTTTCTTTTTAGACAATATGGTTTTTAGAGTTGTTTTTCTGGGTTGCTTTCGCTTCCCCTTCGGGGAAGGATAGGATGAGGCTTTTTACTCAGGTTTTTTCTCCAAACTATATTTAACACGCACTTTTTTAGCCCAATCAATAACAGATGCAATTTGAGCATCGGTAAGTTTTGCCTCAGAATGCGTCCATGTATAAGAATTTAGTGGCATCTCTTTTTCTTCAACCATTTCAATAAGTTCTTCAAATTTATGGTCTTTCCTTTTTAACGAACTTCCCTCCCATTTTGAAACATTAAAATGTTTTTTACCATCGTTTACATGTTCTGCTAACCAGTAATTAACTGGTGTTATGTTATTGTACCAAGGGTATCTTGTAACATCACTGTGGCAATTATAACAGGATTCTTTAAAAATAAGTTTTACATCTTCTGGCGGATTGGTTTCCGCTAAAAAAGCATCAATAGACGCCATATCGCCTTCATTTTTTTCTGGCTCAAAAAACTGTGCAATCACGAATGCGACTAGTAGTAGTAAAAGTATCTTTTTTATTACGTTCATTTTTTAAATTTATAATTATAAAATGGTATTTTAGAACTTTAAAAGTAGTAAAATATCTGATGAGTTTAGAAGAATTATACAAAGAATTAAACAACATAACACCATTACGCGAAAGCAGACAAAAATGCGCAAATATGGTGCTAAAAGACATGCGTTTATTTCCGAAACTTATAGATATTTTATTTATGGTTGATGATGACGTGTCTTGTCGTGCTGCTTGGGTTCTAGAATTTGTTTGTAAAGAATATATACACGCCATAATACCTCATTTAGATAGATTTACCAACAATTTAAGAAACGTACATTTCTATTCTGCGGTGAGACCCGTTGCTAAAGTTTGTGAGTTTATTGCTAAAGAATATGACTCTAAAAAACCTAATACTTTACAAAAAACACTTTCTCCAATTCATAAAAAATTAATTGTTGAAGCTTGTTTCGATTGGATGATTACTAAACAAAAAGTAGCTCCGAAAGCTTACGCTATGGAAACGCTTTTTATTTTTGGAAAAGGTCCTAATTTTGTGCATAAAGAATTAGTTTTAATTCTAGAACAAGATTTCCATAAACAAAGTGCTGGCTATAAAGCGCGGGCTAAACACATATTAAAAAAAATTAAAAAGATTTCTAAATCTTAAATTCTAAAATTCACAACAACCCACATTTCATTTAAAATTCATAAATCAAAAATCGTAAATCGTAAATCAAAAACGTATCTTTGCATCTTCCAAAAAAGAACATCACACATGTTATTATCAGCACTAAACGCCATCTCTCCAATTGATGGAAGATATAGAAATAAAGTTAACGAATTAGCACCTTATTTTTCTGAAGAAGCACTTATTAAATATCGTGTTTTAGTTGAAATAGAATATTTTATTGCGCTTTGCGAAATCCCGTTACCTCAACTAAAAGCTGTTAATACTAGTGTTTTTGATGATTTAAGAGCTATTTATAAAGACTTTTCGACGGAAGATGCACTTGCTATTAAAAAAATTGAAAGTGTTACAAACCATGATGTTAAAGCCGTTGAATATTTTATAAAAGAAAAATTTGACGCTTTAAATTTATCACAATATAAAGAATTTATTCACTTTGGCTTAACCTCACAAGACATCAACAATACGGCTATTCCTTTAAGTATTAAGGAAGCTATGAATGCTATTTATGTTCCTGAGTACTTTAAAGTTTTAGAAAAATTAAAAACATTATCTAAAGATTGGGAAGCAATCCCCATGTTAGCTAGAACACACGGTCAACCTGCTTCTCCAACTAGGCTTGGCAAAGAAATTGAAGTATTTGTAGTGCGTTTAGAAGAACAGTTTAACTTACTAAATGATATACCTAGTGCCGCAAAATTTGGTGGTGCAACTGGTAATTATAATGCCCATCATGTGGCTTACCCAAGTATTGATTGGAAAGCTTTTGGAAGTCATTTTGTACAAGAAAAATTAGGTTTACAACACTCTTTCCCAACGACACAAATTGAGCATTACGACCATATGGCAGCTCTTTTTGATACTTTGAAACGTATAAATACGATTCTAATCGATTTAGATAGAGATATTTGGACTTATGTGTCAATGGATTATTTTAAACAAAAAATTAAAGCTGGTGAAGTTGGAAGTTCGGCAATGCCACATAAAGTAAACCCAATAGATTTTGAAAATTCTGAGGGCAACTTAGGTATGGCAAATGCTATCTTCGAACACCTTTCGGCAAAATTACCTATTTCAAGATTACAACGCGATTTAACCGATAGTACCGTTTTACGAAATGTTGGCGTGCCTTTTGGTCATACTCTTATTGGTTTTAAATCCATACTAAAAGGTTTAGGTAAATTATTATTAAATGAATCGAAATTTGCTCAAGATTTAGAAAATAATTGGGCAGTTGTTGCTGAAGCTATTCAAACTATTCTACGTCGTGAAGCCTATCCAAATCCTTATGAAGCTTTAAAAGGTTTAACTAGAACTAACGAAAAAATAAATCAGGCGTCCATCTCAAATTTTATTGACACTTTAGAGGTTTCTGATACAATAAAAAGCGAACTTAAGCGTATTACTCCTAGCAATTATACTGGAATTTAATTATGGCTTTTTTAAATGACAAACAATCTTTAATACTATGCGGTGTTATGACAGCTAGTATTTTTGTTGGTGGCTTACTAGATATATTAAGCAATTTTGTTGTTCTAACTGTTTTAACACTTATTTTTTTAGCCATTATTTTAAATCTTTTTTTAATTAAAAAGGGTTCTGAGGAAGAAAAACATAATGAATAATAGGTATATAAAAAAAGTTCACCAATTTGGCAAACCTTTTTTAGATTCCCGCTTTCGCGAGAATGACAATTCTTAATAGGTCTCCCAGAAAAAACTAGGAGGCTATTTTTTACATATAAACTATAATTTTCTATTTAAAGAAATTCATAATATCTTGAAGTTGATTTTCATCAACGTCTGCTTTTTGCATAGCATTCATTAAAGTTACCATCTTTTCAGGGTTCATATTGTTTCCTAACACACGAACTACACCAAAACCTAGTTCTTTTGAGCTTCCAAAAATCACAACCTCATCGGCCTCATCATCAGTTCCAATATACTTTACAACTATCTTATTGCCTTTATCGTTAAATTCTATGAGGTCTTTATACTTGGCGTCGCTTAAAATAATTTTAACTGTTTTAATTTCAGCTTTTAAGGCATCAGCATTATTTTCATCTGCTTTGTATCCTAAAAAATTCAATTTACTTACCGAGTTGTAGGCTTCCTTTTGTTCTTCAGTAAACTCAGACTTATCTATGGTTATCATGGATAATGGAATGTCTTGGGAAATAAAGTTTTTAGTTTCTTGATTGTCTACAAAATACCGTTGTAAACTTACCCCATTACTACAGCTTATTAAAAAAGCTGCAGCAATAAAGGTTAGTAATATATGATTGATTGTTCGTTTCATGATTGATCGTTTATTTTTTCTTTTTATCTAAATGCTCTCCACCAGGAATATTCATTTTAGAGGTCAATTTAGAGATTTCATTTAAATCAATATCTCCTGTCATGGATACTACTACGGTTTCAATTTTACGTTCTTTTCCATTAATTTCAATTTTTTCATCCATCTTTTTATCGATGCCATTTACAAAAATTAAAAGTTCTTTAACATGGTCTGAATCTTTTCCTTCTTTTACATAAAAGTTTACATTGGTTCCATCATCTCTAACTTCCATTAATTCTTCTAATGAGCTTGAACGTGATTTAACCCATTTTGAAATATCAGCTGAAATTTCAGATTTATCTGTTACAATGGTTTTAAAACTGGTGATGCTGTTTACCATATCCATAAAAGCTTTAGCTTCAGGATCATCAATATTAATTCCCATTTTAGCAATCATTTGAAACATTTTAGGCTTGATGGACACGTAAGTGACATTAGAATCATCACTGTATTTTTCAAAAATATCTTTTTGAGCCATACCTGTTAGAGGCAATAACATAATGGCCATTACGAATACTATTACTTTATTTTTCATTTTACTTGTTTTTAAAATTTGCATTATTTAATTGTTTATTTGTTTTAAAAATTATACTTGTTGTGTTTTCAATTTCATTAAGGTATCCTAAAGTTGAAGTGCCTTTATTCATTTCATCTAAGTAGTTCACAGTAGACGCCCCTTTATTAAAATGACTTGAAATCATGGCTAACGCGTTTTCAAGTTCGTTTAGCGCTTCTTCGGGTTCACTATAAGTTCCATAAGTATATTCATTATAAGAAGATACTATAGGTTTGTTAAAATAAAACCCTAACATTAGAACAGCTACAGCTGCGACAGAAATCCATTTGTAATTAAAAGTTCGTTTATCTCGATAGCTATCGGGATTTAATGGAACGTCTTTAGTAAATTGTTCTTGTTTATTTACCAAAAAATACTCAAACATAGGCTTATACATTTCTAAATGTGGTGCAACCGTGTCGCTAGTAAAATAGTTTTTCAACAGGTGCTCTTCTTTAAGTGATGTTTCACCGTTTTCGTACTTTTCTAGTAATTTTTCTATACTATTTAATACCATAATTATGAGTATTAGTTAATTTTTCTCTTATTGTTTTTCTTGCTCTTGATAAGTTTACACGTACTGCTGTATTATTCATATCTAGCATTTTTGCAATCTCATCATAATCGTATGCTTCTATATCTCGTAATTGAATTATCATTTTTTGTTGTTCGGGTAAACCTTCAATTATTTTTGCAACCCAATTAACACTATCATTTAACTCAATTTGTTTTTGTAATGGTGTGCCTTTTTCTTCGTAATTACTATGTACAATTTTTAAATTTTGTGCTTGTTTAGATTTCAACTTATCAAAACAAAAGTTCTTTGTCATGGTCATAGAAAAAGCTTCAACATTTTTATATTCTTGTATTTTCGTTTTATTCTTCCATAATTTCATCAATACCTCTTGGGTAGCATCTTCAGCTTCTTCTGTAGATACGAGTAAGCGTTTTGCTAAACGAAATACTTTATCTTTAAAAGGCATTACAATATTTAAAAACTCCGTTTGAGTCATTTTGGTTTGGTTTATCCCCTTTGTCCTTCGGACATTTCCCCAAAGGAGAAATTTAATCGGATTGGTTATATTTAAAAAAAGCTTGGTTAAGGCTATTTGATATTACGACGAACACCTATCTGTTTTGTTACACAGAAAACTAATTTATTTTTTTATTGTAAAATAATGTAAGTAAATTTAGAGTTTTAAAGACTAAAGGTTAAAAAAATAGCTATGAAATATTTTAAATCTCTCTTGCTACTGCTTATCATGTCATTATTTATGGTAAGCTGTTATGATGATAATGATGATACTGCTGTTACAGCTAGTGAAATAAATGATTTTGTTTGGAAAGGCATGAATATATTTTACTTATACAAGGAAAATATTCCTGACCTTGCTAACGATAGGTTTTCTAACAATGGAGAGTATGCTAATTATTTAAATAGTTTTTCTGCTCCAGAAGATTTATTTGAAAGTTTAAAATTTGAACCAGAGGTTGTAGATAGATTTAGCAGAATTTATTCTGATTATTTTGCTTTAGAACAGCTATTTCAAGGTACTACCACAACAAATGGAATGGAATTTGGCTTTTTTGGAAGTCCAAATACTACCACAGAAGGCGTTGGTATTATTAGATTAGTTTTACCTAACAGTCCAGCAGATAATGCAAATTTAAAACGTGGCGATATATTTTATGGTATAGATGGGCAGAGACTTACAAACGATAATATAAACGCCTTGTTAAATCAAGAAAGCTACACTTTAAATTTAGGTTTTTACAACGATAAAGGAACTATTGAGACTACCGATGATAGTATTGATCCTCTTAATGAAGATGTCTCATTAAGCAAAGTTCAATATACTGAAAACCCTGTTTTTAAAACAGAAATTATTAATGTTGGTGGAGAAAATGTTGGCTATTTGATGTACAATGGTTTTACTGCTGGTTCTGAAAATGAATTAAATACTGTTTTTGGTGAATTTAAATCAAACAATATACAGCACTTAGTATTAGACTTAAGGTATAACCCTGGAGGCTCTGTACTCACTACTACTTTTCTAGCAAGTATGATAACAGGTCAATTTACAGGTGAAGTATTTGAAAAACTCATATACAATGACAATTTTCAATCTGAAAATAAAGACTATACTTTTGAAAGTCAATTAGGAAATGGAAGCACCATTAATAGTCTTAACCTTAATAAATTATATGTATTAACTACCAATAGGAGTGCATCAGCCAGTGAAGGAATCATTAATGGATTAAACCCATACATTAATGTTATACAAATAGGTACAAATACTACAGGAAAAACTCAAGCTTCAACTATAATATATGATTCATCAAATTTTGAAAGACAAAGTGCTAATCCAAACCATACCTATGCTATGTTACCATTAATTGCAAATGGCCTTAATAAAAATAGTGAAGCAGTTCCAGGAACTGGATTAATTCCATCAATTGGATTTGAATATTCTGAAAGACCTCTTAATTATGGCATTTTAGGAGATGT
>JBAQZZ010000173.1:0-4201 GCA_049791475.1 Flavobacteriaceae bacterium
CAATGCGCCATGTGTCGTGCCGTTTTAGAAAGTGAAGAAGGACAAACCGCCGCAGAAGGTATAAATGACGGTATTGTTTACTTAATGGCCATTCCGTACATCCTAGTTGGAGGTATAGGATACTTGATTTACAGGAAGTTCAGTAAGTTAAAAAAGTAATAAAAAGTTTTTTATACTCTTTTTGTAACATTTCTTTGTATTATCAGTCTAATCATAAAGCTTATAAGCTTTAATAACTTTTCGTTAAGATGTTAGAAATTCGTCAATTACACAAATCCTATCCCATAGGAGATTCAAGTTTACATGTTTTAAAAGGAATAGATCTTTCGGTTAAAGAGGGCGAAATGGTAGCTATCATGGGGTCTTCGGGTTCTGGGAAATCTACGTTACTTAACATTATTGGTATGTTAGATGAGGCTGATGAGGGCGAATATATCTTAGATGGATTACCAATAAAGGACTTAACAGAAAAGAAAGCAGCCGTTTATAGAAACAAGTTTTTAGGGTTTATTTTTCAATCGTTCAATCTTATAAACTATAAAACCGCTCTAGAAAATGTGGCACTCCCTCTTTATTATCAGGGAATGAAACGTACTGAAAGACAGGAATTAGCTTTATTTCATTTAGAAAAAGTAGGTTTAACAGATTGGGCCAAACATTTACCTAAAGAGCTTTCCGGTGGGCAAAATCAACGTGTGGCCATAGCCAGGGCTTTGGCGGCAAACCCTAAACTTTTATTGGCTGATGAGCCAACGGGCGCATTAGATACCACAACATCTTACGAAATCATGGCATTTATACAGCAATTGAATGATGAAGGTAAAACCATATTAATGGTAACTCACGAAGAAGATATTGCTAACATGTGTAAACGTATTGTTAGACTTCGTGATGGCGTTATTATGGAAGATACAAAAGTAACTCAAGTACGGGCAGCACAATATGTTTGATTTAGACCTCTGGCGAGAAATATTCCAAAGTATAAATAAAAATAAAACAAGAGCTTTGCTCTCTGGTTTTACAGTGGCTTTTGCCATAATGTTATTTACTATTCTTTTTGGTATTGCTAACGGTTTAGAGAATACGTTTGAAAAATTCTTTATTAGAAGAGCTGAAAATGCCATCACAATTCGATTTGGAACGACATCAAAACCTTATAAAGGTCTTCAAATTGGAAGGCAGATTCAACCAGATAGTAAAGATTTATTATATATAGAAAAGGAATTTGGAGATAATATTGAGTATTTATCACCAAGATTGTCAAGAACTTATCAAGTTAAATATAAAAAAGAAAAAGGCGGTTATACCATAATGGGCGTGTCTCCAGACTATCAATATATAGAAAAAGCTGAAATAAAAGCTGGTCGATTTATTAGCTTAAAGGACATTAAAGGCAAAGACAAGGTTTGTGTTATAGGCCGTCTTGTTGAGGAAGATTTATTTTTAAATGAATCTGCAGTTGGAAAGTATTTAGATTTAGAGGGCGTTCAATACAAAGTGGTTGGTGTGTATTCAGATGGCGGCGGCGATCGTCAGGAACGTGTTATATATGCGCCATACACAACCATTCAAAGGCTTTATTTTGGCAATGACGATATTGGAGACATTTCGCTTACTTATAATCCTAAGTTAAGTGTTGACCAAGGTTTAGTTTTAATACAAGAAATGACGACTAAATTGAAGAATAGATTTGATGTAGCCCCTAGCGACCAGCGTGCTGTAAGAATTGGCAACAGAGTTCTTACAGAAAAAAAACGCCTTGATAATATTTCATCTGGTTTGGGAGTCCTTATTCCTATTATAGGATTTGGCACGTTAATCGCCGGAATTTTAGGGATTAGTAATATTATGATTTTTATTGTAAAAGAACGAACTAAAGAGATAGGTATTCGTAAAGCATTGGGAGCGTCGCCCAAGTCTATTGTCTCTATTATATTGTTGGAATCTATTTTAATAACAACAATTACAGGCTATATTGGGTTATTAATTGGTGTTGGTATTTTAGAAGGGATTGGTTCTAGTTTAGAGCGGTATTTTATTACTAATCCTAGCGTGAGTTCATCGCTTTTGTTTTCGGCAACTATTGTACTGATAATTGCTGGATCTATTGCAGGATTTTTGCCTGCGAAAAAAGCATCTAAAATAAAACCAATTATAGCATTAAGAAATGGTTAAATGATAAAATTTTTATTAGAAAAAGATACCTGGCAAGAAGTGTTTGACAGCCTTAGCAAAAATAAACTACGGTCTATTTTAACTATGGTTGGTGTTTGGTGGGGGATACTTTTACTAATAAGCTTACTAGGGTCTGCTAGGGGTGTAGAAAATAATTTTAACAGAATGTTTAAAAACTACGCGACTAATAGTTTATTTATTTTTAGCGGCACAACTACAATTCCTTTTAAAGGCTATCAAGAAGGGCGGCGTATTAAATTGAATCTTGAGGATGCTGAAAAAATCAAGAATAATATTAAAGGGGTTGAGTACGTTTTACCCAGTTTCCGAGGCCAAATAACAGCAAGCAGAAATATATTATCAGGAAGTTTTGGTATTACCGGAGAATTTCCATTTCGGGACGTTTTAGCAAAAAAAAATCTTTTATGGGGACGGTATATTAATCAAAATGATATTGATGAACGTAAAAAAGTGATTGTTATATCAGAAGATGCCTATAAACAATTATTTGAAAAAGGTGAAAACCCCATTGGGAAAATGATTTATGGTGAGAATGTTGGTTTTACTGTGATTGGCGTTTATGAAGTGGTGAATTTTGGAGGGCCACAAATTGATGCAGATATGCCTTTTACAACGTTTCAGCAAATATATAATCGGGGGAATGATATTGATGTACTAACAATTACGGGTAATTCAGATTTTGACATTAACCAGCTAGATGCTGATATTAAGTTATTGCTTAAAAACATACACGACATACACCCAGATGATAATAGAGCACTTAATGGTTTTAATCTAGGAGACCGTTTTGAGCAGTTAACAGGGTTTTTAACAGGCATGCAATTCTTAACGTGGTTCGTAGGAATAGCCACTTTAATAGCCGGGGTATTTGCTATTGGTGGTATTTTGTTAATATCGGTAAAAGAACGTACCAAAGAAATTGGTATAAGGCGTGCTTTAGGAGCAACACCATACCTTGTTAAAAGACAAATAATTGTAGAAGCAGTGGCCATTTCATTAATTTCTGGTTTTTTAGGAATTATAAGTGGTGGTTTAATATTAATATTGGTTAATAAGTTTGTAGCACAAGGTGAAGATGCCTTTATGCGAAATCCGTCGGTATCCATTGGGATGGTGTTTTTTGCATTATTTATCGTTACTGTCCTGGGCACTTTAATAGGCCTAATTCCTGCTTTTAAAGCCACCAGTATAAAACCAATAGAAGCATTAAGAGAAGAATAAATTAAATATATAAAATGAAAAAAATTTTAAAAATTGTTTTTATAATAGTAGCAATACTATTGTTTGCTTGGGTATTAAAGTATTTTTATGATGCTAATAATAGAGCACCAGAATTATTTAGTACTGAAACGCCTTTTTACACCTCTATTAGTACTAAAATAGTAGCAACAGGTAGTCTTAATCCTGAGGAAGAAATTGAATTGAAACCTCAAATTACAGGTATAGTTGATGCTATAATGGTTGAAGAAGGCGATATGGTTGAAAAAGGTGATTTAATTGCTAAAATTAGAGTGGTGCCTAACGAGCAATCATTAGTAAGTGCAAATAGCAGGCTTAATAGTTCAAAATTATCTTATGATAATGCTAACATACTTTACAAAAGAAATAAAGTATTGTTTGATAAAGGCGTTATTTCAAAACAAGATTTTGAGAATAGCGAATTAGCTTTCAATCAAGCTAAAGAGTCTTTTCAGCAAGCTCAAAATGATTACCAAATTATAAAAAAAGGTTCAATTTCTGGAGGAAGTTCTGCCAATACAAACATTATTGCTCAAATAGCAGGAACGGTATTGGAAATTCCCGTGCGGGTAGGCGATCAAGTTATTCAAAGTAACAATTTCAATGCCGGAACAAGTATAGCCACTATTGCGAATATGAGTAATATGATTTTTGAGGGAACCGTTGATGAATCTGAAGTTGGAAAACTAAAAGAAGGCGAACCTATAGCCGTAGTTATTGGGGCGCTTGAAGAGAAAAAGCTTCCAGCAAAATTAACGTTTATTGC
>JBAQZZ010000174.1:0-10440 GCA_049791475.1 Flavobacteriaceae bacterium
CTAAAATAGAGCTTGTGTTACATCTGTTATATCATTTGTTACAATAGTAATATATCATGTAAAGCATTGACAGTAATTTAGTAACAGAAAGTTTAACCTTTTTAATGATTTCAAAAAAAATCAAAAGATATGAAAACAAGACTCACATTTCTAACAGCATTACTTATAGGTTTTTTAAGTAGCGCTCAAACCATCGAAAAATTCAGCATCGATAGTGGCGGCGCTTCGGCAAGTGCTGGTGGCATTCAAATACTCTACACTATTGGCGAAGTTAATGTACAAGAATACAGCAATGCAACACTTTCCGTTTCTGAAGGCTTTATAAATCCGCAGCAGCTCATTATAAAAATAGATCCCAAAATATTTTTAGAAGGGCCCTATAATACTGCTGGCACCATGCTTGACGGACTGAGAAATTCAAGTCTCCTTCCTACCACAAGTCCTTATATTGATGCAAAAACCTGCGCTCAATCCATATTTGATGTAACAGGCAACAATGCTATTATAGATTGGGTTTGGCTAGAGATACGAGATAGTAGCGATGGCATAACGGTTATTACTTCTACCTCTGCGCTTTTACAAGCCAATGGCAATGTGGTTGATGTTGATGGTGTATCGGCTTTAACTTTAAATATTCCTGCGAGTAACTACTATGTAGTATTAGCACATCGTAATCACCTTGGAATCCGATCTGCGAATACCATAAGTTTAACTGGAGGCACCCAAAGTATCGATTTAACTGGAGATAGTGCATTAATAGCTGGAGGTGCCAACGCAATAACAAATTTGGGCGATGGTAATTTCGCACTGAGTTTAGGTGATTTTGATGGCAATGGTCAAGTCCAGAATTCCGATCTGACTGGCATGTTGCCTTCATTAGGAATATCATCTTACTCCTTTGCAGATCTGGATATGAATGCTCAGGTTCAAAATACAGATATAAGCGTTTTATTACCAAACCTAGGACTAGGAAGTCAGGCAGGGCGTTCAGAAAACACTAAGCCTATACCAATAATTATAGCACCAAGAAGAAAATTAACAAACTAAAAAACAAAGACATGAAGACTAAAATTACATTTTTAATATTATTGATGATAACTTTGAGTTTGAATGCTCAGAATATTGAATTTACTTTTACTAATGCGCAAATAACCAATGATGCCAGTTTTGACTTTTATGAAGCTGATATTATGATTGCCGCGGTTGAAGGACAAGCAGATTTTAAACTGGGAATAGGTCAGGTTTATATTAATTATAATCCATCAGCTTTTGGCAATAGCATACATACTGGAGGTGGACTTGAAATTACGTATCCTGCCGGATATATTTTAGGTCAAGTAAACGGGTTCCCTTATTACTCCGATTTTATTACCAATGATAATACGAATACACGATTTTCATTTGCCTATCAGCAAGGAATAAGTTCTGGATCCATGGTGGATAATGTAACCTCTACGCCTTCAAAACTATTTCATATAAAAATGCAATTTACAGATTCAGGACAACTCCCTATGGTCGCTTTTGAAGACAATGAAACGCAACCTCCTGGAGTGGACAAATCTCGAGATCAGTTTTTTACAGCTTGTGGACCTTCTACTGGTGGCGTTGGTTTTGATGACTGTGCTGGTTTTCCCGGAACACAATTTAACGATGCCTTGTTTGAAAGTGGTGGTGCTACCTTATCAACAGAACCATCGGAATTGCCCAATGTGCTATCGGTATATCCAAACCCAACAGAAGGTTTACTATATGTTGGTGTAAATATAAAAAGCAAGTACAGAGTTATAGATATATTCGGGAAAATTGTGAATACAGGAAGTTTAAATCAAGGTAAAAATGAATTACAGCTTAGAAACTATCAAGCTGGAATTTATTTCTTGAGCATTACTAATGATTCTGGATTTGTTACCAAAAAAATAATCATTGAATAATTTGGTTTGCTATTAATCAACTTAAAAGGGAAATACTTAGGCTTTTCTTAATTTATTTCCCTTTTTTAAAATCAAAAAATCATGAAAAAGTCAATAACATTAATCGTTGCCCTATTAATCACAATTTCAAGTTTCGCCCAACAAGGTATTAATTACAAAGCCGTTATTAAAGATGGTAGCGGTAATATTGTTGCCAATCAAACTATTGGTGTACAATTCACAGTTCTTGAAGATGCTGTAACAAAATATGTTGAGACCCATACAACATCCTCCACCGATGCCAATGGTATTGTTACACTTAACATTGGTGAAGGTACACCAACAACAGGCACCTTTGGGGCAATAGACTGGAGCAAAATCACCTCCTTAAAAACAGAGATCGATATCGACGGTGGTCTTGATAATTTGATTAATCTTGACACTACCGAATTTAAGACCGTGCCTTATGCTTTGAATGCACAAAATGTTGAAGGAGCTGTAAAAGAGATTAACGATTTAATAGATGGAAAATCTGATAATGATGGTACCAACGACGGTTCTTCATTATTTATTGGCAAAAATGCAGGATTAAATGATGACAGTACAAATAATGCAAATGTTGGAATCGGTTATGAAGTCTTAAAAAACAATTTAATTGGGGATTTCAATACAGCATTCGGTTATCAAGCGCTTTTAAACAACGCTGGATCTGAAACCAGTGCATTATTTGGGTCTCATAATACTGCAATTGGTTATCAAGCGCTTTTATCTAATAATACAGGATTCTATAATACAGCAAATGGTAAAAGCTCACTTAAATCTAACACAACAGGATCCTATAATACCGCAACAGGTTACAATACCCTTATTGATAATATTGATGGAGATGGTAACGTAGCAATAGGCGTTAATACGCTTTCAAGCAATATTTCAGGAGGTTATAATATTGCAATAGGAAATAATGCTGGCAGAAAAGTAATAGGTAGTAATAATGTGTTTTTAGGATATAGTGCTGGAAGTGACACTCAAGCCGGAGGTAGTACAACACACGAAAAATCTTCTGGAATATTTATTGGATATAACGCAGGAAGTAAAGAACTAAATAGCAATCGCCTATATATAGAAAACTCAAGTTCTCTAACACCATTAATCTACGGTGAATTTGATACAGATTTTTTACGTATTAATGGGAGCCAAGAGATTTCATCAACATCTGGAAATCCTTTTCGATTAACAACAACTAGCACTAATAATTACATATCATACAATTCTGCTGGTGGCTACAAAGGCTATTCAGGGATATATACTGGTAATGATGATATGGATTTTGGAACAGGAGGAGGTAATACTACAGGTAAGGTTCATTTGGTGACTTCCGCCAGCCCTAAACTAACGGTTGCTGCAAATGGCAATGTCGGTATTGGTACGCAAAACCCAAACAGGCCTCTACATGTTGAAGGCAGTGGGCGTTTCACAAGCACACTGAATGTCGGCAATATCTGGGTAGGTGATTACGCATATCTTTCAAGTGCCTATACTAATACTGTATCCCGCCTAATTGTCAGCACCAATTTGGTGCCCTCTGCAGAATTCGCCTATAGTCTTGGGCTTTCGAACAAAAGATGGTTAGCGGTATGGGCATTAGATGGTACGATAAATACCTCAGACAGGCGCGATAAAACTAATATAGCATCTTTGGATTATGGCTTAAATGAAATTATGAAACTTGAGCCTATTAGTTTTAATTGGAAAAGTAAACCAAATCAAGATAAAAAATTAGGCCTTATTGCTCAAGACCTTTTAAAAGTGATCCCAGAAGTGGTAAAAACTCATGATGATGTTAGTAACAAAGATGATTTAACCAAAACCAAACGTGTAGAAATTGATAGAATGGGTGTTTATTATTCAGATTTGATTCCAGTTCTTATAAAAGCCATACAAGAACAGCAAAGCATTATTGATGAGCAAAACTTAAGACTCAATAGCCAAGATTTAAAAATAAAAGCACAAGTAACAGAAAATTCTCAACAAACCGAGGCTATAAAGTATTTGGCTCAACGTATAAATACTCTGGAAGCGGCAAATAATTAAAGAATTTTTTGAAACCAACTATACTCCGAGGCAGTCCCGATAGCTATCGGGATCGAGGAATTCTTTTCGATAACTAGACACCAACATCCAGATAAAATTAGATATTGATGCACCAGATGCCTCAGCTGAATATTTAGAACGTGGTTATGATGATGAAAAGAAAATGCACTTTTATAAAGTATTTTTTAATGCTGAAAATTAAAAAAAGCCTCCATGTTGGAAGCTTTTTCTTTAAAAGTTATGAGTGACTAATCCATATCGAATCGAACGCCTATAGAAATATTATTTTGATCAACTAATTGATCTTTAAAAATTGGTGATAAATCATATTTAACATAAAGTGCAATATCATCAAAAGCTACATATCCACTTAAGCCATAAACTAAATTTGAGGTATTAAAGTCACGTTTTTGTTTGTCTTTTACTCGATCGCCTTCTAAATTGTACTTTAATTTTTGGCGCGTTCCAATATTAAAACCAGCATAACCACCTAAGCCAATTTTAAACTTATTATCTGTTGAATATCTGTAATACGTATCTTTATCTATTCGTTTTGATGGTCCAAATTCAAAATGCATTGGAAACACTAAATTCGTAATTGATAGTTTTGATTTTTTAAGGTTTTCTGGAAATTCCTGCAAAACTGTTTGCCCATCTAAATCTACAAAATATTGGTTGTCGTTTGGTTTTAAACCATTTATTTGAAAAGAGTAACCATATTTAAATCTTAAAAAATTAGAGTTTTTAAATACTCTGGTTTTCCACGCCCAACCTATCTCAAAAAAACGTGAACCTCCAAACTTATAAGGCGAATCATCCAAATTTTCACCATCAATTATTGCGTTATTTAAACCAAAGGCTAAAACGAAATCGCTTGAAGTTCTTAGATCATATTTTCGTGGTCTGTTCTTTTTACCATTTATATTAAAACCTGCAAAACTACCTTCATCGCCAATACTAAAACCAACTTTATCGGTTAGATCTTCATTGCTAACCGTATAACCATCTTCGTTTCTTTCTAAAAGTGCAATTTTATTATTAATAATTGTAAGTCTATTTTCAATATTTAAAGCTCGTTTTTGCGCAGCTTCTTTTTTAAGTTTTTCAGCGACTTCATTGGTAATATCTCCATTATCTAAACGCAAATTAATAGCTTCTACTTCTGTTTTTAAAAACTCGCGCTCTTGATTTTTAATAGCTTCTTTAACAGATTTTAATGTTGTTATTTTTTCTTTATTATTTACACTTTGAATAGTGTCTTGTGCATTGATTAATTGCACATTTAAACTGAGTACTAATAGTACCAAATACTTAGTAATTGTTTGCATAACTGTTCGTTTTTTAATACTGAACTTGTTTCAGTATCTGTTGATAATTGATTGAATTTGATTTTTACTTTTTGTCAAGATTCCCACTTTCGTGGGAATTTATTAATCGTTACGTTGTGCAATTGCCGTTTTTACCGAATTAAAATTTGATTTTAAAGCCTCAAAAACTCTAGTTCTGAAGGAGGATTCATTTAAGTCTACTTCAACGTCTTGAAGTAATACATTAGCATCCACCACTCCTGTGGTTTCATTAATTAACTTATTTAACCTTATTTCCTTTTGAGCTTGTTCTAACAAAGCATCAATATCGGCATCAGTAATAATTTTATTGTTAGATTCCATGGATTGTACTTTAGCCACGACATCTTTTATTTGCTGTTCTTCAAAAGACAAATTTTCTTTTATAATTTCAAGAGGTTTAACAGCAATATCCTTTTCTTCCTTATTTATATTTTGGGTTGTAGCAACAACTACTGGCTCATTTACCTTATTATTTTTTATTAAGCTTTCTGTTTTTAATTTTATTGAATTTGTTATTTTTTCAACATTCTCAACATTCTCAACATTTTCAATTTTAATGGCATCATTTTTATCAACTTCATTAGCTATTTGCATATTTGAATCTTCTTTAATAATCACTGGGTTTTCAACTACTTTCGGGGTAGTTTCTATTTTAATATCATTATTCAAAAATTGCGACACCACAAACAAAACACCTATAACGCTTGCGGCTATACCAAGCCACCAATACCCTTTATGGTTTTTGTTTTTTTCTTGTGCTTCTAACCTTTCAGATAATTTATCCCATGCCTGATTAGATGGTTGTATATTTCTACCTTCAAGCTTTTCTTTTATATGTTCGTCAAATTTAATTGGTGCCATAGCTTGTTGTTTTATTTAATTCTTTAATTTTTTCTTGAAGCATTTTTCGTGCTTTAAATAATTGTGATTTTGATGTGCCTTCTGTTATATTTAATAGCTCAGCAATTTCATTGTGTTTATAACCTTCAATGGCATACATTATAAATACCATTTTATAACCTTCTGGTAAAGCGTCTATAAGTTGCTGTATTTCTGCTACCTCAATATTGGTATTTATATTATTGGCATAATCATCTTTAACTACAACATCTTCAATAGAAAATTCAACTTTTTTTTGTTGTCTTAAAAATGAAATAGATGCTCTTACCATAATTCTTCTAATCCAACCCTCGAAGCTTCCTTCACTTTTAAAACTTTTTAAATTAGAAAACACTTTGAAGAATCCATTTAGCATAACATCTTCGGCGTGCTGCGCATCTTTAATATAATATCTGCAAACACTTAACATTTTTGGTGCGTGCAACTCGTATAAAACACGTTGCGCCTCACGGCTATTTTTCAAGGCCTTTTTTATAAGTGCCAATTCGTTTTTATGGAGTGGTATAACTTTCAAAAATAATGTCATTTTTACCTTCTATTTATAAAGACGCAATTTTTGTGCAAAAGGTTGCCTGAAGTTTAAATTTTATTAAAAAATCAAAAATTAGTGGTTAGCAGATTATTATTTATCTCTCAATTAAACCTCGAAAAATGTAAATACTGATTAGCAAACTATATAATTTTTATCAAATTTAAATAATTATTGAATTTAATTTATATAAAACCTTTAATGGTTGAATATCTTTTAACTATTGATTATATTTGAGAATACACAATTAAGTTTATGGATAAAAATCAACTTTTCTCATCATACGACCTGCTCCCAAAAACTTGGGATGAAATGTACAACGATAACACAGATTTCAGATCTCAGTATGAAGGATTTATAAAATACTTAGAAAACACATCGCCTGAAAAGCTAACAAAAAAGGAAGATTTATCTAAGCAATTATTTATGAGTCAAGGTGTTACCTTCACCGTATATAATGACAATGAAGGTATTGAAAAAATATTTCCGTTTGACATAGTTCCAAGAATAATTACCGCCGAAGAGTGGCACAAAATAGAAACTGGTATTAAACAACGGCTAAAAGCCTTAAATCTTTTCATTAAAGATATTTATAATGAGCAGTTTATTATAAAAGATGGTATTATACCGGCCGATTTAATTTACTCATGTCCAAATTTTTTACGAGAAATGAAAGGCGTAAAAGTGCCACATGATGTATATGTTCATATTTCTGGTGTCGATTTAATTCGTAATAACGACGGTGAATTTTATGTGCTTGAAGATAATTTAAGAACACCATCTGGCGTAAGTTATATGCTTGAGAATAGAGAAATTTCTAAGCGTTTATTTCCAGGTATTTTACCAAAAAGCAATGTACGTTCGGTATCAAATTACCCGAATATGTTATATAAAAAGCTTAAAGGCTTATCAGATAAAGCAAATCCAAATATTGTACTTCTTACACCAGGTATTTATAACTCAGCTTATTACGAGCATACTACTTTGGCGAGATTAATGGGAATTGAACTCGTTGAAGGCACCGATTTAGTTGTTAAAAACAATTTTGTTTTTATGAAAACCACCAATGGTTTAAAGCAAGTTGATGTGATTTATAGACGTGTTGATGATGACTTTTTAGACCCACTAGAATTTAACGCAAAAAGTGTTTTAGGTGTTGCAGGTATTATGGCTGTTTATAGAAAAGGCAATGTAAATATTGTAAATGCACCAGGAACTGGAATAGCCGATGATAAAGCCATTTATATTTATGTGCCAGACATGATTAAATATTATTTAGATGAAGAACCTATTCTAAAAAATATTAAAACTTACCAATTAGGACGACCAGATGAGTTAGATTATGTTACCAAAAACATAAAAGATATGGTTATTAAAAAAACCGATGGTAGTGGCGGTTATGGTATGCTTATGGGGCATGAAGCTACCGACGATGAGATAAAAGATTACCTAGATAACGTAAAGAAAAAACCTGAAAATTTTATCGCCCAACCTATTTTAAGGCTCTCAACTGCACCATGTTATATTAATGGTAAATTAACACCTCGATGTATCGATTTAAGACCATTTGCACTTTCAGGAGCTGATGGTATTGATATTTGCCCTGGCGGATTGACTCGGGTGGCGCTTAAAAAAGGATCCTTAGTTGTTAATAGTTCTCAAGGCGGTGGCAGTAAAGACACTTGGGTTATAGAATAATTCTTAAAAAAACAGTTAATATATGTTAAGTAGAGTAGCAAATAACCTTATTTGGTTAGATAGATATATGGAACGCGGAAATGGTATTTTAAGTTTACTAAAGGTAAACTATTATGCTAATCAAGACTCGCCAGAACTATTTTCTTGGACCCCAATAATGAAAACTTTCACAACCTATGATAATGAATTCTATACCGAAGACCCCATAGAATGCATCAATTTTATGGTGCTTAATACTGGTAATTCAAATTCTATTTTAAATATTATAACCAAAGCAAGAGAAAATGCTAGAAGTGTTCAAGAGCATATTTCTAGAGAGCTTTGGCTATGTATCAATAATTATTACCTGTACCTTACTAGTAAAGATTTAGATAAAAAATTAGAAGAAGATCCAGTTCATTTTTTAGAAGATTTAAGAAAACATCATTTAATTTATTATGGCACTGAAGATATTACGCAAGAGCGTGGTTCATCTTATTATTTCATGAATGTTGGTAAGTTTTTAGAACGCGTAACGCTTATTTCAGATTTCACATCACTTAAACTTATTGATATTGGAAACACTTCTGATACTCTCGAAAAAAGTTTCTATTGGAAAAATCTCTTATTGTCAATAGGTGGTTATCAACTATACTTAAAAACACACAAATCTAGTTTTAATGAAGCACATGTGATTAGAATGGTTTTTCAAGATAAATTATTCCCAAGGTCTGTTTATTATTGCATCACTAAACTAAGTAGACATATTAACCAGCTTATAGAAAGTGACGAATTAGAAAAAAATAATATAGAATTTTTACTTGGAAAGCTAGAAAGCACCATAAAATATACTACTATTGAAAATATTAATAACCAAGGATTGGATAATTTTATTAATGATATTAAAGAAGATATAAGAAATATTTCTTTGAACATTAATGCGGTATACTTATCTGAAAATAATTGATTTAAACTCTTATGGCTACATTTTTTATAAAGCATATTACAAAATATATTTACAGTGATACCGTAATTGATGGCGCTACACTTACCAGATTACACCCTATAAATGATGATTACCAGAAAGTTGTATCACATTTAATGTCAGTTACAAATAATCCAGTGATTGAAACCTTTATCGATTTTTATAATAATAGAGTGGGCACATTTATGGTTACAGAACCTCATGAGGTTTTAAATATTGTTTCTGAAATTGAGGTTATAACTACTGAAAAATTATTTCCTGACGATAGTATTGATGCAGCAGCCCAATGGGAAGAATTAAAAACAGCCAAAAACAATCCTGATTTTATTGATTTTTTAAAACACAGACCCTTTAGCGGTAGCGATGATGTTTTAAATTTAATGTCGTCAAAAAATTTAAGTTCCGAATTACCTTATAAAGTAGTGCTTCAACTTTGTGAATATGTCTATGAAAATTTCAACTACATTCAAGGCATTACAAGTGTAAATTCAACCTTAGATGAAGTTTGGAAATTGAAAGCTGGGGTTTGTCAAGATTTTACAAATGTGTTATTACAATTAGTCAGAATGGCAGGGATTCCGGCGCGTTATGTAAGCGGTTATATTTGCCCAAACGACACCATAACAAGAGGTGAAGGCGCTACACATGCTTGGATTGAAGCTTATATTCCGTTTTACGGTTGGTTTGGTGTAGACCCAACAAATAATGCCATCGCAAATGAAAACCATGTACGGTTAGCTATAGGACGTAATTATGATGATTGCTCTCCAGTTAAAGGTGTTTTTAAAGGAAAAGTGGAAGCTAAACTAGAGGTGAAAGTGGAAGTAAAAACCAATAAAAACGAATTAGAATCTACCATAGAACCATTAACAACAACCTCTGACAACAATAATAGCTACAAACGTAATTTAGAACGCATTCAACAGCAGCAACAGCAACAACAGCAATAAGTTTTATTCTCTAAACTGTTTTATCCTACCTGCTTGACTTTGTAAAAAA
>JBAQZZ010000175.1:0-4775 GCA_049791475.1 Flavobacteriaceae bacterium
ATATATGAGAATGAAATGAAAGATGCCGTATAACATGATAGACTGTTTTTTATTTCAATAGGCGTGATCATATAGAATAAAAACCAAATTAAAGGCCCCAAAAAAACAGATCCAAAAAATAGTAAATTCTTTTTTTTCATGATTGGTTTCAAAATACTAATTCTTTAATGAACTAATCTGTTCTATTTCATTTTTGGTTAAAATCCTTTGAAAGATCATTAAATCGTCTAAACTTCCGTTAAAAAAACTATCAATACACGTGTCTCCAACACTGCTAACCATTGTGCCAATAGCAAAGTGCGCTTTCTTATCTTCAATAAAACCCAATAGGCCCATCTTTTCAACAAAACGCGTTTTTGTTTTTGTGCCATTCAAATAAAAGCTAAGCCTAGATGCACCATCGTCTCCATAAGAAACACCATCAAAAGTAATGATTACATTTTGCCATACATTTTCAATGAGCTTGTCCTCGCTTTCAAATGTTCTATAGCCTTTATACTGTGAATTATTATAATTCCATAGAAATTGAATTCTATTGTCCTTAGAGGAATTTATACTAAACTGTCTTTCATTTTCTTCACAATTGGGATCGCTATTTTTACATATTATAATGACATTGCCTTTGTTTTTTAAGGGTTTTACCCAAAAAGAAACTGTGAATCTTTTTTGTTCTCCCGAAAAAACATTGTCAAGAATATCTCCATAAGATAAATAATCATTTTTTAAAAAAACTGCGGCGCTTTTATTATTTCCAAACCTATCCATCTTATAGGATACGTTTCCCAATTTATTTTGAAAATTAGAATTAGATCTATCATCTGCATCTCCATTAAAAGCTAAATACAGCGCTAATGTTTTATCATTTTTATAAGAATCATAAACCACATTGCTTTTTTTAAAGTTACATGAGCTTAGACCAAGAAAGAGCATTATGCAAAATATGTTTTTGATTTTCATGTGTTTATATTATTGTTTTTTATCCCGATAGCTATCGGGACTGTTCGCTATTAATCATTCCCTTGGGTGATAATATTTTTAACATGCTCGCTTCATTTAATTTATATATTGAAAGGTTTAGAATATAAGCAAATAATAAAACCCCCCAATGCCTGTTCAAAATACTTTCCGTTAAACAGAACGTTAATAAAACTAACCATAAATAAGTTAAAAAATAATCCTTGTTATAAACACATTTATATACCAAACTTATAATAACAATAAGAAGAAGCGCTGTAATAATAAAACCATATGTTAAAAGAAATTGAAGGTACTGGTTATGGGTATTCATTCCCATTACACTATAGTAGCCATTAGTACTATATTTGGTGTTTAAGGCGTACTGCGCATCTCCTAAACCATAGCCAATATATGGGGAATCTTTTATGGCATCCACTGTTGATTTCCATATCATTTTTCTATCAGAGATTCCATCAAAGGGTTTTCTTTTTGTGGCTATATTAGCCAAATCGTAGTATGTGAAAATAATCTTGTCTCTAGAAAACTCATTCGAAAAACCAATAATCATTAAAATCAAGAAAGAAAAAGAAAGGATGGTTATGATATTCTTGATTTTGAAATTTCCTTTCAACGTATTAAATATTAATAAAGGCAACACAAAAATGGCGATAACCATGGCCGTCCTCGAACCTAATACAAATATCATTACATATAAAAAAGGTAGAAACCAAAGATTATATGCCTTAAGGCTTTTGCTGACAAAACCCTTCACTGTAGCATAAATACCAATTAAAATAAAGATAGACAAATATACATGATGAGGGATGTATTTTGATAATAATGCAATGGTTCTGCCATAATCATATCTCTCTTCCAAGTATAATATATCGAACAAAAACCGTATCCAACCATATAAAATGATGGTCAAAACACCATAATTCAAGTAGTTGAACAACCTATAAACATCAATCTTTTCTTTCTTTATACCAACAAAGAACAACGGGAGAATTAAAAAAGGTAAAAACAAGATTAATTTCTTTATGGCTTCGGAAAAATTTGAACTTAGACTAAATGAAATGAGCTGGGATATAAAAAAAAGAAACGAAAACGCATAAAATTTCAGGTTGCTTAAAGAACGGTTTTTAATGATTTTATAAACAAAAAAAATCAAGGAAACAACGATTGCCTTAGAATTGAAACTATTAGGAAACGGCAACGTAAATAAAATAATTCCGAGAAAAAATTCTTCATGGTTAATTTTATGAAATAATTTCCCTATCATTATTTTTCTTTAATCACTATGTTTGCCGAAACGTTCTCTTTATTACGCAACTCTTTCTTTTCTAGGCTAAAAATATACATTAACATGATCCAGAAAAAAATGGTTACGTTGCTTCTATATAAATACGCTGTTAAATTAAAAGCAATTAAAAATAGCCAAATGCAAAAGAAAAACATAGCTTTTGAATAATAGGTTTTGCCATTGTAAAGCTTTATTAAAATTGAGATTTGTGATATTCCATACAAAAATAGACCTATTAAACCATAGTTGTAAAATAAATTCAAATATTGACTATCCAATCTTACGTATTCATCAACATAATAGTTTCCAAAAAAAATGGACGGCAAATTATCAAAACGAATATAATTATATAAATCATAGATGTTTTTAACCCTTGCGGATACAGATGTATGCACCACCGTGTTCTGGAAAAACAAAATATCTATTTTAAATAAAAAATAATCAAAAACTCCTGAACGAATTGCAAAATAGAATCCTATTGGCAGTGCGGCAAGTAAAGAAACAATGAAAACAAACTTAATTTTTTTCTTGCTTAAGATATTTATTAAAACGTAAGCAAACACTAAAGCTAATCCTATCATTGCTGTTAGGGACCCTGTTATTGCAATACTGGCTGCTGTAATTAAAAATATAAAACTAAGCTTTTGTTCCTTGTAATACTCTAATATAAGATAAAACAAAAGATAAAACCCCAATGTATTTGGGTTCAACCACGTTGATATCAATCTGTTTTTTTCCCAAAACCAAGAGTGGAATCCATAGGGGTTATTTATTCCTAACTGCTTTAGGATAAACAACAAAACACCGAAAAACAAAACAAATTTAAAAACCTTGAAATGGAAACCATGAAACTTGTTTAGAGAGACCTTCTCAAATATGTTAACAAAAAAAGTTAAACTGAACAAAACAACATTCCTTATGGTATAATGGATATAATCATCAATGCTTGTGTGGTATATATGGGTTATTCCAATTATAACAACGCTTATCAGAAAGTATAAAAAATAAACCCTGGGCTCGTCTAACTTATTTTTAAATCCATATATAATGAACATTGTGATTAATAAAAAATCAAATGTAAGTTTAAAATAAGTGGGTATTTGAGGCTCTCCAATATTAGTGTAAGGATAGAAATAGACCAAACCATATAACAAGGCGTTAATCAAATAGACTAAACCAAAAAAAGATAATTTTGCAAAACCTATTTTCAAAATATGCTATAAAATTTTTTTAACACAATTAGCGAATTCCATTACATTTTCTCTTGCCAATATCCTCTTTTTAGTATCATTTTTAGCGACATCAAATTCAAAGGGATAGGATTCTTTATTTAGACAATAAATATAATAGGCCAATTTATCATCATAATCTTCAAAATCGTCTTCTAGATTAAAATTCGTTTTGTTGATTTTTTTAATTATTTGCTCTAATTCATTATACGAATCAACTTTATAAGTCAGGCCTGAATCATTATAAAACACACTACCTAAAACAATGGATGGTTTTTTTAAAAGTAACGATTCTAAACCCACGGTGCTTGACAAATTAATAGATCCTAAGGAGTGCTTAATCAGCTCAAACGTGTTTTCATTATATGAAATTAATTTAATATTTGGGTATTGTTTTAATTCTCTATAAAATTTTAGATTATGCTGTCCAAGTGCACTTTTGTGTTCCTTTACGTAAAGCATTATGTTTAAGGGCAATAATTTACTTATATTAATTATTGCTGCCTTCTGGTTTACTTGAAAAGGCGAAAGCACCAAAGTACTCGCTTCTGGTTGCATATGCAGCGGAAAGATTACATATTTTTCTGAAAGATTTGGTTTTTCAAATATAGAATTATGAAGTAAGTTTATCGTTTTGGCTTTGGCTATTTTTTTTAATTTATAAGCCCCCAGTTCAAAAGGGTTTCTTGTAAAAAGATCGTATTTATGCCTTCTTTTGAAATAATACTTATCAAATCTTTTGAAAAACTCTGTTATAAAAACACCTTTAATGCCCGAAGAATTTATAGCATTCTTCATATAATAAGGCTGTTGTGGTCTTTTAACAAACTCATTTACATACGCATACATTTCCTCAGTCATTTTTAACTTATCAAATACTTCGAATAAACTTGTAACTTCATCAAATGTATTTAATAAATCATAGGAAACAGCGGTTTTGTTTTTTATCCTTATGGCATAAAAAGAAATATGCTTGACACCAAATCGCTTACTTACTTGGTATGATACTAAATTGTAAGTATAAGCGATGCCCGTTGTGAAATAATAAGAAACCTCTTTATTAAATAAATCTTCATAAAAAAGATAGGTATAAACCAACATTTTTTGTTGAAATGCTTTATCCTTTTGAATCAAATAGCGGTCACATGCATAAATGTTGAAATTATCATATGTTTCAGAAATCCTTTCAAGTTCTTTTTCTATATCAACATTTTTAGTATCTAAATCATCAAAAAAATGAAGTCGATTTATACAATTTATACCTTTTGATTCGCTCTTCCATCTAT
>JBAQZZ010000176.1:0-1639 GCA_049791475.1 Flavobacteriaceae bacterium
GATTGCATTGCCGCAGAGCGCTCTGCACCTCCTAAGCCTAAAGATGGTGTAACAATACAAACTTTCATAGTTTTTAGTTCATCATTTTATCAATACTTAATATCGAGTCATAATCCTTGTTATTCAATATAATTCGTTTACGTTTTTTAAAATCTTCATTAAATATACTTTTTTCAAAATCTACATGACTACTATTTTTTATTCCGCATAAATCGGCAATACTATGAAACAAATCATCAGTTGTATAGGGTCTATCTAAATCAATTTCAAAATTATATTTTTCTTGAAATGACTCTGATCGCCATAGAACAAATGGAATTTCAAACATAGGCAATGATCCTATATCATCATTATGCCCAGAAAATTCCATAGTATCGAAAACTTCTTCGCCATGATCAGAAAAATAAAGTATAGCACTCGAAATATTTTTTGTTTTAACTTTATTAATAATTGAACTCACAATAAAATCATGATATAAAATAGCATTATCATAAGTATTTATAACATGATCCGTCTCTTCATTAATAGTATATTTTGACTTTGGTTTATCATTAAAATAATTATATTTTTTTGGATATCTGTATTTATAATCGAAATGAGCGCCTTGTAGGTGAATAAATATAACTTTTCTATCATTATTATCCTTCAAAGCAGCTTCTAATTCCACTATTAATTCTTCATCATAAATAATATTTTTATCAAACCTAGCTGTAGTTAAAAAATGTTTTGTGTTGCTAGCTTTGGCAATTTTTGATATTAAACTTTCATATATACCAATTGGGTTTTGATTAGACAGCCAAAAAGTTTTAAAGCCTGCTTTATTCAACAACTGAACTATTGAACCATCAACTTTTTTTGACGTTAATGCCTTACCTAAAGCCTCAATTGTAAATGCATTTGGTGTAATTACATCATCATAAATCAATATCTCATCTTGGAGTTTATTTAATAAGGGCGTTGTATTTCTCTCATATCCATAAATATTTAAATGGCGTTTAGATATAGACTCGCCAATTACAATTATATAGGTATCATTTAAATTACTATTAAGATTTTCTGTGAAAGGACCAAAAGCATCTCCATAATTTTTTTGATCATCGAAATAAGAATCTTTCTTTAAATCATAAAAAGATTTTGCTAATACAAATGGAAGATTCTCCCTTCTTGAGAAACTAACTAAAATTAATAAAGTTGAAAGACATAAAAATAGAAATATTGCAAAAAACTTCCTTTGAATACTAAAAATCTTGTTTGTAAAGTTTTTTATATTTAAAAAAAAATGAATTAATAATACTAGCAGCAAAAACAAAAATACCAATAGTTTTTTGTTCAAGTAAAATAATAAAAACTCTTTAGCTTCATTTAAATTAGTTTCTGAAACAATAAAAAGTGAAGATGGGTTAAACTTGCTATTAAATATATAGTAATAACCTGTTTCTAAAAACAACATTAAAACTATAAAAATATATACTGTTTTTAAATAAAAAACTTTTAGGGTTTGTGTTTCAATTATAAAAACGGGAAGAAGCAAAATAAAAGAAAAATAAATATTCTCTAAAAAATTAAAAACCCTTTCAATATATAATTGTGTTAATATTAATTCAAAAAGGAAAGCGACTATAATTGGCCATGAAAACAT
>JBAQZZ010000177.1:0-7424 GCA_049791475.1 Flavobacteriaceae bacterium
GAAATTAAAATATCAAGTACAACCATAGTAGAATTAGAAAAGTATGCTCTAAACAACGTGCTTGACAAACTTTAAATCACATCTATAAATATTATGTAAAATAGAATTTCAGAAAAGTTAAATTGAAATTCTGAATAGAACAAGTGTATAGAAATTTTAAAGCAAGGATTTTAGCAAGGGAAAATTTTATACTCTTGTGGCAAATTAACGAGAACACTCTGAAAAAAATTAAAACGAAGATTTCCTCGAATACGCGAATTTCAATAACATCTAAAAGCTAGCTTTTTTTTGGCGCTGGCAATGCGGTTGGAAATTGTGTTTTAAAAAATTAATGCGATAGCATAATTATTTTAAAAAAGCAATCGAGTGCATTGGCGTGCGGCAATTTTACATAACGACTAATTATAGTTACAAATTTATAGTTCTGAAGTTTCTTGAGAAATGCTTTTGCATTCATGAGCACCTCTAAAAAAATATTAACCTTGCGAATACTCGCCTATTTAAAAAATCTTGAACAATTGTACGGAATATTAAAACTATACGAAAAGCAAAACGATAATGTTTAATGACCCAAGTAATAAGGTTTTTTATGAAAACAATACATTCTGGGATATTTTACATAATATGGAATTATAGCTATCAAATAGAATCTAGAACTATAAGCCGTAATTTCTTTTAACATAATTGTTGACGATATAGACCTAAAGGCACTATATCTACAATTATGTGTAAATAGCCTGAAAAACGGCTATACAGAAATTACTGTATATTTGTACTATAATTTATATTATGTCAAATAGAATTTTTAAAAACATCATCAAACTATACTCTAATGTTAAAATAAACTAAAAATAATAATCTAACTTTTTTAATAAAGTCAATACAATTATCTTTGCATGCCTTTAAATTTGCATTAGTGCCATGAAACCAAAATCGAAAGTAGAAAAAACTCGATTACAATTACTTCACCAGTATTATAAATATACTGGGTTTTATGTTTTTGTTTGGCAGTCTGTAAAAAAGGCATTGCCTTATATAATAGTGTTCGTTATTGGAATTTATGTACTAAATCATTTTTTTAGTATAAATAAAGCGCTTATACATTTAACCGAAACACTTCCAGTGTATGGAGTTTTAATATTCTTTTTTGTATCAGAAACCATATTAGGTCTTGTGCCTCCAGAAATGTTTATTGCATGGGCAGGTAAAATGAATTATTCTTGGCTCTATTTAACGGTATTGGCATTTCTCTCTTACTTTGGTGGACTTTTATCGTATTGGATTGGACAATTCATCACTAAAATCCCTTCGGTTCATAATTATCTAGAAGTCAAAATGGAAAAACAACTCCAAAACTCAAGAAAATGGGGTGGTTTTCTAATTATTGTAGGTGCTTTATTGCCACTACCCTTTTCAATTTCTTGTATGGCAGCCGGACTTATAGAATTTCCTTTTAAAAATGTTGTCGTCTATGGTTCGTTGCGTTTACTTCGTTTTGCAATCTATGGCTTAATTATTTTTAATGTGTTTTAAAAAACACTTAAAGTAATCTTCTATCTCGTCTTTGTATACTACTTTTGTAGAAAAAAGTAAAATCATGTTATCACTTGTAAATATTTTCAGAATTGTAGCTTTCCTAGAAGGGATATCATATATTTTACTACTATTTATAGCTACTCCAATAAAATACTTATCAGGAAACCCTGACTATGTAAAATTACTTGGAATGCCACACGGATTGCTTTTTATGCTTTACATTATATTAGCATTTATGTTAAAAAATAATATGAAATGGACCAATACGCAATTTGGCTGGATTCTTTTAGCATCTATAATACCATTTGGAACCTTTTACATTGACAGAAAGTATTTAACAACAGCTAACGATGAATAATTTAAAACATTTACTTTATGATTACCTAATATCTGAAGGTGCTTCAGAAACTTTAGCAAAATACTTAAATATGCTTGCTTTATTGTTAGCATTAATTATTATTGTAGCAATAATCGATTTTATTATTCGAAAATTAATAAGAGGTACGTTTACTCAATTTGCAAAAAAAACTAAAACAAATTTTGATGACCTTTTAATCTCCAATAAAGTACCCAGAAATATAGCGCATATTATTCCTCTATTAATTGCTTTAGAATTCGCGCCTATTGTATTCTATCATTTTCCGAATTCTGATGTTATTATTGAAAAAGGGTTGCAAGTATTTGCCATTATTTTAACCTTATGGATTGTAAGAAGTTCATTAAATACATTTAAAGATTATTTTAAAACACTGCCCAGATTAAAGGATAAACCTATAGATAGTTATATTCAAGTATTCATGATTTTTGCTTGGGTAGCTGGTTTTTTATCTGCAATAGCTATTATTACGAGTATTCCGTTTTTAAAGTTTGTAACGGGTATGGGTGCCATATCTGCGGTGGTTATTTTAATATTTAAAGACACAATTTTAGGCTTTGTTGCAAGTATTCAAGTCTCTATTAACGATATGGTTCATATCGGAGATTGGATAACTTTTGAAAAATATGGAGCCGATGGTGATGTTATTGAAATAAATTTAGCTACCGTAAAAGTGCAGAATTTCGATAAAACTATTACTACAATTCCAACTTACGCGCTTATTTCCGATTCGTTTAAAAACTGGAGAGGTATGACTGATTCTGATGGCAGACGTATTAAGAGAGCATTGTATATAAAACAAGATGGAGTGAAATATTTAACTGAAAGCCAAGTTAATAAACTCAAAGAAATTCAACTTATTACATCTTATTTAAACACCAGACAAAACGATATTTCAGCTTATAACAGCTCAAACAACATTGACAAATCACTTTTAGTAAACGGTAGAAACCTCACTAACCTTGGCGTATTTAGAAAATATATTGATGTTTATCTAAAAAATCATTCTGCCATTAACAAGGATATGATGATTATGGCGCGACAATTAGCACCAACTGCACAAGGTATTCCACTAGAAATATACGCATTTAGTAGTGACAAGCGTTGGGAGAATTACGAATATATTATGTCTGATATTTTTGATCATCTTATAGCATCACTCCCCTATTTTGATTTAGAGATTTTTGAATTACCAAGTACCTCTAGTTTTAAACTTAAATAAATACCTTAAATATTCTTTTTGTTTCCCAATTTATAAACAAGCATAATACCCCCTCTATAAGGTAAAAATTCTCCACTTTTATTAAATTTTGTAGCGCCATCACCGCGTTCTCCTGTTTCTAAAGAATATCCTTTATAGTACCCTTGCTGATTACCTCCTCCTAGAAAAATTTCTAAATTTAATCGCTCATTTAGTATGAATTGATATCCAACAGTAATGCCATAAAACATACTATAACCCTCTTGGTAGCTATTTACTGCAGCTTGATTCCATTTTTGTAGTTTATATTTGCCTCCGCCAATGTGAGCTCCTATAAAAAAACCATAACCGCTTTTTCTAGTATAATATCTAAACTCTGGGAAAAGTAAGAGGAATTTATATGGAACTCCATTATTTGTCCAAAATGAAGCAGCTGCATCAACTTGGAAAGTAATATTTTTACCTATGCTAGTTTCAAAACCAAAATTTGGTATGCCAGCAAGTGTGGTAATATTAACTTTTATACTACTTTGACTATTACTTATAAATGGGAATATAATAAAGATTCCTATTATTTTCCATTTTTTAATATGCTTTAATTGATATTTATTAAACATGTGAAAAAATAGAATTAGTGCTAAATAAAAAAAAGATTCTGTATAAAATACAAAATCTTTTTAGATCTATAATATTAAATCGTTAATCTCTAAATATTAGTAGCCAACCAGTCACCTACTTCTTTTGTTCCGAAAGCCTTTCCGCCATCAGCTAAATCTTCTGTTACAATACCTTGATCTAAAGCACTATTAACGGCGTCTCTAATCGCTTTTCCTTCCGCTTGCAAGCCAAAATTTTCAAACATCATAGCTGCAGATAAAACCGTAGCCATAGGATTAGCAATATTCAAACCAGTGGCTTGCGGATAAGACCCATGAATAGGCTCAAATAAAGCAATATCAGCTCCCATTGATGCTGATGGCATTAATCCCATTGAGCCCGAAATTACTGAAGCTTCATCCGTTAAAATATCACCAAATAAGTTTTCAGTAATTAACACATCGTAGCTATTGGGCCATTGTACCAAACGCATAGCAACCGCATCAACAAACTCATAACTTACTTCAACTTCAGGATAATCTTTTTCCATCGCCTGTACCGTTTCTCTCCAAAGTCTTGAAGTCTCTAATACATTCGCTTTATCAACACAACACAACCTTTTAGAACGTGTCATCGCTAACTCAAAACCTTTTTTAGCTAAACGTTGTACTTCAGCACGTGTATAAACACAGTTATCAAAAGCTGTTTCTCCACCATCTCTTCTGCCCTTTTCTCCAAAGTAAATGCCTCCAGTAAGTTCTCGTAAAAAAACCAAATCGGTTCCTTCTATACGTTCTCTTTTTAATGGTGATTTATCTAATAATGATGGGAATGTAAACGTTGGGCGCACATTGGCGAATAAGCCTAATTTTTTTCGCATTTTAAGTAACCCTTGCTCCGGACGAACTTTTGCAGAAGGATTATTATCAAATCTTGGATGACCAATTGCACCAAATAAAACGGCATCTGAAGCAATACAAACTGCATGCGTAGAATCTGGGTAAGGTTCACCAACAGCATCAATAGCTGCAGCACCTGTTAATGCAGGCTTCCAAGTAATTTCATGACCAAATTTTTTAGCGATAGCATCACTAACTTTTACTGCTTGATCGATTACTTCTGGTCCAATACCGTCTCCGGCTAAAAGGGCAATATTAAATTTCATTATTTATAGTATTTAAATCTTTATAATTTTTATTTGGGCGTTACTTTTTACTCATACCTGCCAGGTTTTAGATACCAAATCAAGTTTGGTACTGCGCCTTGCAGGATCGCAAAAAGTCGGGCTTTCACTACTCGCTTCCTCCTATCGTCGGCGAGCTCAAACATCCCGATAGCTATCGGGACGTTCAATCCCTAACGCGGGTCAGTCCGCAGTAGCCAGTCTTCAATCAACAAGTAAAACCTAATCCGTAAAACCAACTTCCGTCTCCCCTCAACCGCCATTAATCAACTCACCACAATATTCAACATCTTCTCAGTGGCTTTAATTGCAGAAACCGTTTGATCTGAATCCAATCCACGTGTTTTAAATTCTTTCTGAGGGCTTTTCCAAGTAATGATAGTTTCACACAACGCATCCGATCGACTTCCTGGAGGTATTCTCACCGCATAATCAATTAAATCTGGTAACACTCTATTTTTTCTTTTAAATATGCTTCTAATCGCATTCATAAAAGCATCAAATTGTCCGTCGCCTTGGGCATTTTCTTCAAAAACTTTATTATTAACAGTAATTGAAATGGTTGTTGAAGGCTTTAATCCTTTGGAATGTGTTAAAACATAAGAATTTACTTTTACCTTTTCTTCATAGGTTCTATCTAAAACATCCGAAATAATATAAGGCAATTCTTCTTTGGTAACTACTTGTTTTTTATCACCCAATTCAATAATACGTTGGGTCACTTTTTTTAAGTCTTCATCATTTAATTGAAGTCCTAATTCTTGTAAGTTTTTTTGAATATTAGCTTTACCAGATGCTTTTCCTAAAGCGTATTGACGTTTTCTACCAAAACGCTCTGGCATTAAATCACTAAAATATAAGTTCTTTTTATTATCACCATCTGCATGAATACCAGCAGTTTGCGTAAATACATTAGCGCCAATTACGGGTTTGTTTGCAGGAATCATAACGCCTGAAAAATTTTCGACTAGTTTGCTAACTGTGTATAAAACTTTTTCATTTACACCTACTTTAATTTCAGGCATAAAATCGTTAATAACTGCAATAGTACTCGCCATAGGGGCATTTCCTGCGCGTTCACCCATGCCATTTATAGTTAAATGTAAACCATCTGCACCGGCACGTATGCCTTCAATAGCGTTTGAAACACCTAAATCATAATCATTGTGTGCGTGAAAATCAAAATGTAATTTTGGGTATTTATCTTTTATAACTTTAACAAAGTCAAATGATTCCTTAGGTGTTAAAATACCTAAAGTGTCAGGAAGCATAATACGCTTTATAGGTTGTGCTGACAAAAATTCCAAAAACTCAAAAACATAGTCTTTAGAATTTCGCATGCCATTACTCCAATCTTCTAAATATACATTAGTTTCAATCCCTTTTTGTTTGGCTAAAGCTATATTTTCTGATATTTCTTTAAAATGCTGTTTTTCAGTCTTTTTAAGTTGATGTATTAAATGGTTTAACGAACCTTTAGTTAGTAAATTTTGAACCTTAGCTCCTGCCTCAATCATCCAATTAATTGAGACCCCTTTATCAACAAAAGTTAAAACCTCAATCGCATTTAAAAAACCATTAATTGAAGCCCAATCAGTGATACCTTTTACTGCCTGGAATTCGCCTTCAGATACTCTTGCTGATGCAATTTCTATACGATCTACTTTTAATTCTTCTAATAAAAGTTTAGCAATAGTTAATTTCTCTGAAGCAGAAAACGACACACCCGAGGTTTGTTCACCATCGCGTAATGTCGTATCCATTATTTCTATGCGTTTCTTTGTGCTCATTTACATTAATAAGCCGCTAGCAAATGTTTCTATTTCACCTTTTATGTTTTGTAAATAGTCAATATCATCAAAACCATTAAGCATGTTTTCTTTCTTGTAACTATTAATCTCAAAAGACTCTTGAGCACCTGTAGATTTAATTGTAATGGTTTGATTTTGAAGATTTATTTCAATTTCCGTATTTGGATCGTTGTAAATCGCTTCAAATATTTGTTCTGAAAATTCAGCGCTCACTTGTACTGGTAAAACGCCAACATTCAAACAGTTATTTCTAAAAATATCAGCAAAAAAACTAGACACTACACATCTGAAACCATAATCATAAACCGCCCAAGCCGCGTGTTCTCTAGAGGAACCAGAACCAAAATTTTTTCCGCCTACTAATATTTTACCACTGTAAATAGGGTTGTTTAAAACAAAACTTTCTTTTGGGGTGTTATCGCCATTATATCTCCAGTCTCTAAATAAGTTGTCTCCAAAACCTTTACGCTCTGTAGCTTTTAAGAAGCGTGCTGGTATAATTTGATCGGTATCTACATTTTCTAGAGGTAATGGAACCGCTGTACTTGTTAATATGTTGAATTTATCGTATGCCATTGTTTTGTTTTTGCTATTAGCCATTAGCTTTTGCTATTGGCAAAATTTATTTAATTTATATTTTTTTTAAGCGAATCCTTAAAAAGTCCCCTTTGGGGATTTGGGGCTTATAAAAATTCTCTCGGATCAGTCACTACACCTGTA
>JBAQZZ010000178.1:0-2216 GCA_049791475.1 Flavobacteriaceae bacterium
ACTGAAACAAAAACTCAGAATATCTTCAAACAAATTGAAGCATTAGAGCCAGATATTGTAATTATTGATTCTATTCAAACACTTCATAGCGATTATATTGAATCGTCTTCTGGAAGTATTTCGCAAATAAAAGAGTGTACAACAGAGCTTATTAAATTTGCTAAAGAAACCGCAACTCCTGTTTTACTTATTGGGCATATTACTAAAGATGGTAACATTGCAGGGCCTAAAATTTTAGAGCACATGGTGGATACCGTTTTGCAATTTGAAGGCGACCGCAATCACGTTTTTAGAATTTTGCGTGCTCAAAAAAACCGATTTGGATCTACAAACGAATTGGGCATTTATGAAATGCAAGGTTCGGGTTTGCGTGAAGTTTCTAATCCTTCAGAAATTTTAATTTCTAAAAAAGATGAAGAATTATCTGGAAATGCTATCGCGGCAACCTTAGAAGGAATGCGCCCTTTAATGATTGAAGTTCAAGCTTTGGTAAGTACCGCCGTTTATGGAACACCACAACGCAGCGCCACAGGTTTTAATGCCAAAAGACTGAATATGCTTTTAGCTGTTTTAGAAAAGCGTGCAGGCTTTCGTTTAGGAGCTAAAGACGTTTTTTTAAATATAACTGGTGGTATTACGGTGGATGATCCAGCTATCGATTTGGCAGTTGTTGCTTCTATTTTATCATCAAATGAAGATGTGGCATTACAAAAAGATTTTTGTTTTGCTGCTGAGGTTGGTCTTTCTGGAGAAATTCGCCCAGTACAACGTGTAGAGCAACGTATTTTGGAAGCTGAAAAATTAGGCTTTTCAACTATTTTTGTATCTAAATACAATAAAATTTCTCTTAAAAATACCGCTATTAAAATTCAACTCATTTCTAAAATTGAGGATTTGGTGGATTTGATTGTCTAATTATCAATTTGGTAATAGTCATATTAAATTTTTCATACTTCTTTTGTCAAAATTCCTTAAATTCGCGAACTTATAAGAACCACGAGTAAATGAGCGCGAAAACTTTGGAAATTAGATGATTATAATTTGTAATTATCAAAATTAAAGTTTACATCTGTCCATTTTAAAAAAAATAAATATTATCAGATGAAATTTCCTGAATATAAAGGACTTGACTTACCAAAAGTAGCAGATGATATCTTAAACTATTGGCAAGAAAACAACATATTTGAAAAAAGTGTAACGACACGAGAGGGTCATGAACCCTTTGTGTTTTTTGAAGGACCACCATCTGCAAATGGACTTCCAGGTGTACACCATGTTTTAGCGCGTGCCATTAAAGATATTTTTCCGCGTTATAAAACCATGAAGGGTTACCAAGTTAAGCGTAAAGCAGGTTGGGATACGCATGGTTTACCTATTGAATTAGGAGTTGAAAAAGAATTAGGAATTACTAAAGAAGATATTGGTAAAACCATATCAGTTGAAGACTACAACGCAGCATGCAGAAAAGCAGTGATGCGTTATACAGATGTTTGGAATGACCTCACCCAAAAAATGGGCTATTGGGTAGATATGGACGACCCATATATTACCTACGAACCAAAATATATGGAATCTGTTTGGTGGCTTTTAAAACAGATTTACAATAAAAGCTTAATGTATAAAGGCTATACGATTCAGCCTTATTCACCAAAAGCTGGAACAGGTTTAAGCTCACATGAGTTAAATCAACCAGGTACGTATCAGGATGTAACTGACACTACGGTTGTTGCGCAATTCAAAAGCCCCCTAACCCCCAAAGGGGGAATTGGAAACTCAATTGCTAAAGCGTTTGGGTTCTCCCCTCCTTTGGAGGGGTCGGGGGAGGCCTATTTCCTGGCTTGGACAACCACTCCGTGGACATTGCCAAGTAATACGGCATTGACCGTTGGGCCAAAAATAGATTATGTTTTAGTTGAAACATTTAATCAATACACTGGTTTTAAAACTAAAGTAGTTTTAGCTAAGTCATTAGTTTCTAAACAGTTTAGTGGTAAGTTTGTTCAAGTGAAAAGTGATACTTTTCTAGTTAATAATCTTAGAACAAGTGAAAATATTGAAGAATACATAGAGAACTTATACAAAGAAATTGAAAAAGAAAAGTCAGGATTAACTGATGAATCAAAAGCTCAGTTTCACGAAAGTTTTGAGAAAAGAATAGTTCTACTAAAAGGAGATACAAAAAAAATACCTTTTGAAATTTTAAAAGAATGCAAAGG
>JBAQZZ010000179.1:0-1849 GCA_049791475.1 Flavobacteriaceae bacterium
TTTTAGAATTAATAAATTCAGGAAACTTAGGAATAATAAAGAGTGATATTCTTAGAAATAAGCTTTCATATTGGTTGCCCACTTTAGAAACACTACAAGATATTAATTCATTTATTTTGCGTATTAACCCGCATTATTCATCGTGTGGTTAAATTTGAGAATCATTTTTTCTCAACCTTAGTTTTAGAGTAGTATTCTAATTTCATACATGTTAGGGTTATATTTTCTACCAATAGATCGTCTGTTTTGCTGTTTTTAAGCAAAAAACACCTTGTTTTTACCAATTAGACATAAGTATCCCAAGGTTGCTGTTTTTTCTAACGCAACCATTACTGAGTGATGATCTCTCGAAATAAATCTTTGTAGACAAAGGCTTTAGATAGTTGGTAGAAAATACGTTTTTTGGTAATCTTTATTGTTGCTCCCACCTTTAATAAGTACGTTCTTATGGAGCTTATTTGCCATTTTTTAGCAATATCAAAGGATGATTTTTTAATCCTTTGTTTGATCAATAAAAACATCTCATAAGCAAGGCTACTAATAAAAAGCCGAAAGAAGTTAGCCCAATACCCGTGATTGGAAAGCCTATCGGAGAAACACATGTTTTTTACTTCTTTTATTCTGTTCTCACTTGCATCCCCTCTGAGTACATAAAACCCAAAATAGAGCTCTCTGGCATCTTTTTCATTTATGTTACTGATAAAATGCCTAACATTTAGCCCCAATCCCGTACTTTCAACTTTTGAATAACATTGTTGTTGTTTGTGCCAACTTTTGGCCTTATAAGAAAAACTTATAAAATGTTGATGCTTCTCTCCTTGATTTAAATACAAGTGCCTTACCGCTTTTTCGGCTCGGGATACTTTGCTTTTTAATACAGCATTACTAGCTTGTCCCGTTACAAATAGCAAATTATAAGCATCGACCAATTTATAAAATGGCGCACAACTAAAACCGCTATCGGTTCTAATTACAATTTCCATCTCTGGGTAGGCATTTCTAATCTTAATGATGATACGCTTTAGAATTCCAACATACCATTTATTGGAATGACTGTTTCCTGGACGAAGTACTGGAAGGATGATCTGGCCGGTTTCTCCATCGTGAAAAAACAATTCATTGAGCATAAACTGACCATAATAACCATTGAACATGGACATTTGTTGATTACCGTGTGTAGGGTCATCTGTTGCATCCACATCAATAACAATACGCTTGCGCCCTGATAAACTCGATACATAATGATCTACCCATGCATTACTAAGTTCAAAAATGGAATGTTTATCTAAACTATTCTCAAATCTTGATATAGTAGGCTGAGAAGCTAAATCTCCTTGGAGAATATCTTTAAACAAAGGATCATGCTGTAAATGGGTTACATCATTGGCATCTTCATAGCCAAGCATCATCATAAAAACACGTTGTTTGAGTTGAGACTCTCGGGTATAAGTGATAAAACGAGGATTTCGTAAATCTGGTAGATATTTCCCAAATTTCTTTAGCAACCTATGCTCTCGTTCTATTTTTTCAAGAAGTATTAGTGATCCGTCAGAACTAATCTCGGAGGCAGAAAAATTAACTGAAATTGAAGTGTTGCCTCTGTAAAAAATGGTATCTTTAGTGCTCAAAATTGGGTGGTTTTAAAAGTGTTATTTTTTCTTGTTAATACCTTAAATTTAACACTTTACACCCAATTTATTCTCCTTATAATGAATTTTTCGGGTTAAGCGCGAAGCTATTTTGAAATACCTTAAAGCTATGCGCGTTGAGTATTTAAATACCTATAATTATTTAGAAGCCTTATTAAAAAGATGAAATTAATGGCATCCGCAGCCATCATCGCCACCAC
>JBAQZZ010000180.1:0-2160 GCA_049791475.1 Flavobacteriaceae bacterium
CATCGGAACTGATCCTATTTCCAGGAGCCATTGACCCCAAATCACCTGAGGCATTGCTGATAGGTGCCGCACCGCTTGACCGACCGGACCTTGCAAAGACCGCTAGCCCTACCAATTATGTGGATCAGAACGACCCTCCTTTTTTAATTATACACGGTGAAAAGGACGATTTAGTTTCCCCGAGACAGTCCCATTTATTAAGTTCTTGGTTAACGGTAAAAGGTGTGGAAAACGAATTGATAATCGTCCCAGACGCGCCGCATTTCGGAGAAATGTTCGATGTAGAAAACATTCGTACAAAAGTTATGGCGTTTCTAGAAAAGCATTTGAAATGAAAATAGGAACTAGCTTAATTGTTTTGATTTCAGATTGTTCTATTGTACGATACACTGTATAAATTATATATTTTTCGTAATTTGAATCTATTCAACTACTTACACTAAAATAATGGCAAAATTCAATCTAAAAATTAACGGACAAACTCAAGAAGTTGATGTCGACCCAACAACACCTATGCTTTGGGTACTAAGGGACCACGTAAAATTGGTTGGCACAAAATACGGTTGTGGTATCGCCCAATGTGGGGCATGTACTGTGCATTTAGGTGATAATGCCGTTCGTTCATGCCAACTGCCGGTTTCAGCGGTTGGTGAGCAAGAGATTACTACTATAGAAGGTTTGAGCGAGAATGGCGATCATCCAGTTCAACAAGCTTGGTTGGAAATTGATGTGCCACAATGTGGCTATTGTCAAGCGGGACAGATAATGTCAGCTTCCGCATTATTACTGAGAACCCCAAATCCTTCAGATGAAGAAATCGAATCGGCCATGAACGGTAACATCTGTCGCTGCGGGACGTATACCAGAATAAAAAAGGCCATTAAAACGGCCGCAAATGCCGAAAACGTTTAATTAGAAAAAATCAGAAGATGACAAAGATGAACACACATATTGGACGTAGGGCTTTTATCAGGAATACAAGTTTGGCAAGTGGCGGATTGGTTCTCGGATTCAGTTTTTTAAATTCCTGTAAGCCGGAACAGGCAAAAGAGATGGCCGGTACAGAAATGCCCAACGAATGGTTCGAGATGAATTCGTATCTGAAAATTGGGGATAACGGGATGGTGACCGTTTACACACCAAATCCCGAATTCGGTCAGAATATTAGAACATCGATGCCCATGTTGGTGGCAGAAGAGTTGGATGTGGATTGGAAAAACGTGGTGGTAGAGCAGGCGCCCTATCATGCAGAAAAATATGGCTTTCAACTTACAGGTGGCAGTACGGGAATAAAAGCAAGATGGATACCTCTTCGAATGGCCGGCGCAACAGCAAAACAGATGTTGGTGGCCGCGGCCGCAAAAACATGGCAGGTTCCCGTAGAAGAAATCACTACCAAAGGAGGAGTATTGCAACACGCAGCTTCAGAAAAATCGGCCGGTTACGGCGAAATGGCTTCGGTTGCCGCAACGCTTGACGTGCCTGTAGAAGTGCAATTGAAAGAAGTGAAAGACTTTAAGCTCATCAGTCACTCCCATAAAAATGTGGATGCGAAAAAGATTATAACCGGTGAGCCCATGTTTGGTATGGATTATCAAAAGGATGGTATGCTGATCGCTATGATCGTACATCCGCCCGCATTTGGCATGACCTTGAAATCGGTTGATGACGAGGAAGTGAAATCCATGCCAGGTATCAAGGATGTAATAACCATCAAAAGTTTTAAGGAAGGATTTCAAAAACACGGGTTTGACACCAACGCTTTTCCTGAATTGGTGGCAATAGTCGGTAACTCGTCTTGGGAAGTGATGCAGGCCAAAAAGAAATTAAATGCGGAATGGAGGCCAATCTCTGCAACTACTGAAATTGTCAACGGGTTTTTTGGAAAGGAAACAAGAAATACCCCTGCGGGACTGGAATCCACACAGGGCCACAAAGCACAGATGGAGGCACTTTCAGCTATACCTGGAAATATGGTCAGAAAGGATGGCAATCCGGAGGCAGCCTTCAAGAATGCAGCAACGGTTTTGGAGAGAAGCTATTCGGCCCCTTTTCTTGCCCACAATAGCATGGAGCCTATAAATGCTTTTGCGCATGTGGAAGGTAATAAAGTAAAAATTGCGGCACCCATCCAGATTCCATCCTTCATCATTCCTACGC
>JBAQZZ010000181.1:0-7304 GCA_049791475.1 Flavobacteriaceae bacterium
TTGAGGGAATTTTTTGGTTTATTTTTACAGTGATAGAATATTTCAATGCTTGACTTTGTAAGAAAAAATACCTAACTTCGTTTAACAACCGATAAAGTTCATTAAAACGGAACTTTATCTTTGCATTAAACGAAAAAACTCAATTTCGTGTTTCAAACTCCGCGTTAGCGATTGCAGTGGAAAGCCCGGAGTGAGGCACGAACGAGGACTTGCAACGGAAAGCGCGACCCATAGGGTAACGCCCAAACCATTTAAAAACCCATTCCTTTTATCTTTTTATACTCCAATATCGCTTTGCTATCGGAAAGCAATGACACGTAATAACATACATTTGATAAACGGTTGTACAAGCTGGAATCATCCACCTTAATGGTATTTGGCAAGGCTTTTAAAATGAGCTTGTCGTAATTTGAGGCGGTGTTGTTAAAACAGTTGTTTACCGCATTGGTGTAGGTGCTTAACAAAGTGTTGATAACGCCATAGCCTACAATTTCCTTATCGACAACTTCGGGAGATTGATAGATGTTTTCAACGCTTATTTTTATGATGTCGTTTATTTGGGCTTCGTATTTGCTTTTATCCAACAGGGCGCAGTCAAAATGGCCATTTAAAATAGCATCTTCGTTTTTCATGAAAATCTCTACCGCTTCGTCTATAAGCGTACCAAAGGCAAGGGCTCTTAAATAACTTACGCGGTCTTCTTTTGTTGAAAGTGCGTAATAATTTTTGGTCTTTATTTTATCCCGCACCAAATTGATTAAATATTCGAGGGCAAACTCCTCTTGGATAAGCCCAAGGTTGATACCATCCTCAAAATCGATGATGGTATAGCAAATATCGTCGGCAGCTTCCACTAAAAACGCCAAGGGATGTCGTGAAAAACTGATATCTTTTTCACTTCGTTTCAATAATCCCAACTCGTTAGCCACATCTGCAAATGCTTCTTTTTCGGATTGAAAGAAACCATATTTTTTATCGGCAATATGAGTAGTTGGCTTTTTTGGGAGTGATTCTTTGTGGTATTTTGTAAAAGCGCCAAGGGTGGCGTAGCTTAATCGCAATCCGCCATCGCGCCCAGCCCTACTTTCGGTTAAAATTTTAAAGCCGTTGGCGTTTCCTTCAAAATCGCATAAATCTTGATATTCTTTTTCTGTGAGTTGATTTTTATAGGGACTGCCTTTTCCGGTTTTAAAAAATTCGCCAATGGCTTTTTCACCCGAATGTCCGAATGGTGGGTTTCCAATATCGTGCGCCAAAGCCGCAGCGGCAACAATAGCACCAAAATCGTTGGGCAGATATCCATGCACGCTTTGTAAATGCGGATATTTTTCCAATAATTTTTTCCCAACCAAGCGTCCTAAAGAACGCCCCACCACGCTCACTTCCAAGCTGTGTGTTAAGCGGGTGTGTACAAAATCGGTTTCCGATAAGGGTATTACCTGGGTTTTATCTTGCAGACTTCTAAATTCTGACGAGAAAATAACACGATCGTAATCGACTTCAAAGCCCAAACGGGTTTCGTCTTGTTCTTTTCGTATGCGTTTGTTGGTATCGCCTAAGCGTTTTAAGGATAGTAGTTGTTCCCAGTTCATATTGTTTTTTTAAGCACAGGCAAGATAATAAAGAATTTCTTTAAACTTAACATATTCTTTTAAACCTGAGCTGCACATAAAAAACAATGATATACGTCTTTGCGAGGCAACAGATAAAAAAATTTATCAAACGGTATTGATGACAATTAAATTGAATTTGAAACAGAAAATTTGAAGATATGGATTGTCCCCTAGAGGGGACTTTAGGGGTATTTTTAAAATTTGAGTGATATTTAAATATTTGAAAGTCAAATATATAAAATACTTGTCAATGGTAGGCGGTACGTCCCGATAACTATCGGGAGAAGCAATCTGTTTATTGATAAGCAGATTGCCACATTTTACTTAAAAAAAAAGTAAAATTCGCAATGACAGTGTTTTTATGTGGAACTGAGGTTTTAGATTGAATATAAAATCTTTATTTAAATTCCCGCTTTGCGAAAATGACAATTTTAATGGAAACCTCGTTAAAAAGCGAGAAGTGTTTTTCAACTTAATTCAATCAAAATAAAATTGAAAATCCGGTAACATTCCCGTAACATTTTAATGACTGTTGTTTAATATTTAGGTAACATTACAGTAGTGCGAAAGTTATTTATTTGCAATAGAAAATGACATCATACAAATGAAATACGCATTTACTTTATTCATACTTGCTTTTACCTCTTTAGGTTTTTCACAAAACACCGGAATGGTTGTTGGAAAAATAATGGACCACGAACTACAAAACAGGCCGTTGGTGTTTGCAGATGTAGCCATTAAAGGAACTTCTATAAAAAGCAATACGGATGCAACGGGTTTGTTTGTTATTGAAAATTTAAAGGATGGCGATTATACGTTGGTTTACAGTTTTGTTGGTTATGAAACGCAGGAATTGAACGTGAAAGTTGTTTCTGGACAACCCACCGAAGTTAAATTAGGCTTGAGCGCCACTACTGTTTCGTTGCTTGAACTTGCCTCTATTACCAGTGTTGCCCAAAAAGATGATAAAACGGCTTCTGTATTAAACTAATATGCACGAGGAAATTATCCATTTCCTTTAAAGAGCATCCAACCATTTTCAGATTTAAACGCTTTCATTTTTCAAATTTCATTTGATAAAAAAATAGTTTCATGTTTTTGTAATATGAATCGGTTTAAAGTTGATACCTATCAGGTTTTGAAAACATAAGTGTTAGGAAGTTGAAAATTTATGATAAACCGTTCCCCTCCTTGGAGGGGCTAGGGGTGGGTTTTATATTTTTTCATTTTTTTATCTCATTTACAAAATGGTTATATTAATTTACCCACCCCTAACCCCTCCCAAGAGGGGAGTTAAATGATGTTTGGTTTTTTTAAACTGAAATTTCTTCTATAAAACCCAATGTTAAATTAATGTTTACAAATCCAAAATATCATGGTTTTTAGATAACATTTAGATAACCCTTTAATTACTGTTCCTTAATCTCTTCATAACATCCTATTTACACAATGTGACTTTCTTTGCAACAAGAAAATTGAATTGAATAAATGAAAAATATTATACTATTATTTATGCTTTTTACCGCTTCATTCTCTCTGGCACAGAATACAGGTTCAATTATAGGAAAGCTAACAGATAAAGAATATAATAATGAACCTTTAGCATTTGCTAACGTTTTAGTAAAAGTAACCACTAAAGGCACCACCTCTGATATTGATGGTTTATACAGTCTTGAAAACATTCAAGCAGGAAATTACATACTTCAATTTAGTTTTGTTGGTTATGAAACTCAAGAAATTCCAGTAAAAGTAGTTGCTGGAAAAGTTACTGAAGTCAATGTGCCAATGGGTGCCAGTGCTGCTTCTTTAGATGAGATTGTAATTACAACAACTACAAAAAGAGAAAGTGAAACGGCTCTATTATTGGAGCAAAAGAGAGCGGTTGAGATGAAACAAAGTATTGGTGCAGAAGAATTATCTAGAAAAGGTGTTGGTGATGCTGCAGGTGCGGTTGCTAAAATTTCAGGCGTATCAAAACAAGAAGGTTCTAATAACGTTTATGTACGTGGTTTGGGTGATAGATACTTAAATACTACCATGAATGGACTGTCTTTACCATCAAACAATATCAATAATAAGAATATCGATTTGAATCTGTTTTCATCTGATGTTATTGAAAATATATCTGTAAGCAAAGCGTATTCTGCTAGGTTTTATGGTGATTTTTCTGCTGGAAATATAGATATAACATCAAAAGATTATACAGGCAATGGTTTTTTGGATATCGCTTTAAGTTCTGGAGCCAATACAAGAGCCGTTGGTAAAGATTTTTTAAGAAATGAAGGAACGGGTTACTTAGGTGATTACGCTAGGTATAATCATCATCCATTTGCTGTGATACTTTCCCATAGTCCAGATCCTGTTGAAGGGGAAACACCTATAAATATAGGCGTAAGTCTTTCAGGCGGAAAATCTTTTACATTTAAGGATGATTCGCGTTTAAGTTTGTTTTTAACAGCTTCTTTTGATAACAGTTTTGAGTATAGAGATGGTATTGTTACAGATTATACTGCAAATTTAAATAAGTTATTCCCAGATTCTGAGGTTTATAACTATGCCACAACATCAACAGCCATGGCCAGTGCCATATATAAAATAAATAATGAAAATAAATTAAAGTATTCTTCTTTATTCATAAATAGTTCTAATGACCAAGTTGGATTTTATGGTGTAGATGGTAAAGGTATCTTATTTAATTTCTCAGACCAACCTAGTGGTTATTTTCAAAGTAACTACCAATTTAACCAAGACATTGTATTAGTTAACCAATTAACCGGAGAGCATAGTTCTGGTAAACTTAAATTAGATTGGGGAATAGGCCATAACAGAGTATTTGCGCACGAGCCAGATAGAAAACGTTTTTCTTATTTAAATTATGATAATTTATTGGATAATGACCCATCTACGAATCCAACATTTGCCCAAAACAATGTTTTTAATAATCAGCGTTATTTTCAAAATATTGAAGATGAAGAATTAAATAGCAGATTGTCTTTGGCTTATAAAGCTTCAGAAAGTTTTAAAGTTATAGTAGGCTATGATGGTAAAAGCAGACAAAGATTGTTTGATAACTCCAGATATGGTTATAAAAACATAGATACTAATCTATATACTATTACAGATGTTCGTAATTTAAATGATTTATTCAATTTGGAAGGTTTTGAAAATGGGCTATATGAAACACATGTTTTTAATGCTATTAGTCCTGAAAACGGTATAACGCAAACCAATTTTCCTGGCAAACTAGAAAACACTTATAAAGGTATGCTTGATATCTATGCAGGTTATGTGTCCCTAGAAATAAATGCAGGCAAAAAATGGTTGTTTATTCCTGGTGTTAGGTTAGAAAACTATAACCAACGTATTGAATATAATGCCATCAACTTACGTCCAGACGATCCAGGGTTTGCAGCCACAAAAGAAACATTTGTACTACCTAGTTTTAATGTAAAATACAGTTTAAACGAAAATCAAAATTTACGTTTCGCTGTTAGTAAAACTATATCATTCCCCGAATTTAAAGAAATTGCACCTTTTGTGTACGAAGGAATAAGCTATAGAATTGGTGGAAATCAAGATTTATTGGGAACAAATACTGGTGTAAATTTAACAAATAAATCATATTCTGACATCTATAATTTAGATTCGAAATACGAGTGGTTTCTATCTAAAGGAGAAATACTTTCCATGGGTGCTTTTGCAAAACAAATAAACGACCCTATCAATTTAGTATTAGCCGCTGATGCTACTGGAACGCAACGTTATTTTAGAACAGGCGAAAAAGCTGAAATATTAGGTGTTGAATTAGAGGTTAGAAAAGACTTATTGGTAGATGAAAATAAAGACACCTTACTTGCTGCTGGTTTAAATTTCACTTACATGCACACAGAGCAAGATCTTTACAGTACTATTGAAGGGTCTTATGGCACCTCTTTTAACAGAGCGACTGACCAATTAGAAGGGGCATCACCTTTTATAATTAATGCAGATTTAAGTTTTAAACCAATAATTAGCGAAAAATTTAGTCCTGCTGCCAACTTAGTTTTTAATTATTCCTCAGATAGAATTTTCTCTTTAGGATCTGGCGATGTAGGCAATATTGTTGAAAAAGCAGTCCCAAAACTAGATTTTGTATTAAAAAATAAAATAGGAAAAAACTCAGAAGTAAACCTAAGTGCTAAAAACTTACTAAACCCTAGTATTGAAACTATTAGAGAAGATACCCCAATTGGTAATGTTACCTTATCTAGTTACAAAAGAGGGATCACTTTAGGGCTACAATTCAAACACACATTTTAATTCAAATTACATAAACAAAAGAAACTTAAATTTAAAAACCATGAGAATGAAAAATAATTTTTTAACAAGTTTGCTAGCAGTTGCGATATTAATGGCATCGTGTGCAACAGATGATACAGCAGATATCATTATTAATGTAACCAATAATAATGGGACTTCAACATCAACGGGAGCTACTGTAAGGTTATCAGGAACTTATACTACAAGTTTAACTTTAGATATCAATAATACTTATATTTTGGCTGGTTCTTTAGTTATGGCTTCTGGTACAACATTGACCATACCAGCAGGTATGACAATAAAAGCAGATGCCTCTGGATCGGATGTTTATATAGCCATCGCTCAAGGAGCTAAAATAGTTGCTATTGGTACAGCTACAAGCCCAATAATATTTACATCAGGCGCGTCATCTCCAAAAGCAGGAGATTGGGGTGGTTTAATTCTTTTAGGAAAAGCACCAACAAATGCTGTTACTGGTACTGCAACCGCTACGTCTGAAATAGGTGGTTTGCCTTACGGCGGAAACATTTCTAACGACGATTCAGGTTCTCTAAAATATGTGAGAATTGAGTATTCTGGAGCTTCAGCAGATGCGGCATCTGAAAACAATGGATTGTCACTTTACGGTGTTGGTAGTGGTACATCCATAGAATATATACAAGTAGTTGGTGGTAAAGATGATGGTGTTGAGTTTTTTGGCGGTACTGTAAACGCTAGTTATTTATCTGTAATAAATGCAGAAGATGATTCTATTGATTGGACCGAGGGGTATTCAGGTACATTAACAAATGTTTATATAAAGCACATCCAAAACCCAACAGTCACTTTTTGTTCTGATAAAGCTTTTGAATGTGATGGTTTTAATCCCTCATTTGGAAACAATTCTTCACCAATTTATTATTCCAATCCTAAAGTTAATAATGTCACTATAATCGGTGCAAGTACAGGTTCTGGTACTTTATTTCAAGATGGTGCCGTAATTACTGCTGGTACTTATGAGGCTGTTCGATTAAGGGTAGGCACACAAGGTACATTTACCAACATTAAAATGACAGGATTTGGTGAAGGTTTTGATTTAGATAATGACATCACTGGAGATGGCGTTATTGCTGATAAATTACAAGTAAATGGTATTCTATTTACCGATGTAACAACAAAAATGAAAAATGATACCGGTAAAATGTTTACCATTGCAGATTTTATTACAGCTGATGGCACTGCAACCGGTACTGATTATGCCACTTGGGGAGCAGGATGGACGGTACAATAAAAACAAAATATTTCACAAACAAAAAAGCATCCCAATTGGGATGCTTTTTTAGTTTAAGGCTATTTTAGTTTAAAAATCTTGCTCACTTTTAGTGTCCGTTTCTTTTAAACCAGCTATAGCAT
>JBAQZZ010000182.1:0-18493 GCA_049791475.1 Flavobacteriaceae bacterium
CCTCGACTGGATTCAAACCAGTAACCTCTTGAGCCGTAATCAAGTGCGCTATTCAGTTGCGCCACGAGGCCTTTTTTGTGGGTGCAAATATAATATTTTTATTAAAATACCACCAAATATTTCATTCAAATTTCTAATTCATTATTTTTGAAAATGACTCAGGCATTGTTACAAGAAAAATATAATCATATTCTGGATGAAACCCTAATCAAAGAAATTTTTGAAATAGGAATTTTCAAATCGTTTAAAAAAGATGATATCATTATAGATATTAATCAAACCCTTCAATATATTCCGCTTTTACTGTCAGGAAACATAAAAATTTTAAAAGAGGATAAGGATGGCAATGAATTACTAATTTACTTTTTAGAAGCCGGAGAAACCTGTACCATGTCGCTCACTTGTTGTATGGGAACTACCAAAAGTAAAATTAGAGCGGTTGCCGAAAAAGATTCTAGCTTGGTTATGATTCCTGTTAAAAACATGCAAAAATGGTTTAATACCAATGAAAGTTGGCGTAACTTTATTTTAGAAAGCTACCAAACACGTTTTGACGAAATGCTTGATGCTATTGACAGTATAGCGTTTATGAAAATGGATGAGCGTTTATACAAATACTTAATTAACAAAGCTAAACTACATAATTCTAAAAATATCATTGTTAAGCATCTAGATATTGCTGAAGATTTACACACATCGCGCGTTGTAATTTCACGACTTTTAAAACAACTTGAAAACCAAAATAAAATAAAACTTAGCAGAAATAAAATTCAGGTTTTGGGGTGATAAGTAACATTTATTACAAAGTTTAAAATAGCTTAACTTTACATTTGCACAAAAATTAAATTCATGGAATACATTTTAAATCCTTGGCCATGGTATTTTTCAGGCTCACTTATTGCCTTAGTTATGGCACTTCTGCTCTATTTTGGAAAAACTTTTGGCATGTCTTCAAACCTCAGAACATTTTGTGCTATTGGTGGTGGCGGGCAGTTTTTTGATTTTTTTAAATTTAATTAGAGTGATCAATTATGGAACTTAATTGTTGTAGCGGGAACGATTATTGGTGGGTTTATAGTATACTCATTGTAATTGCAGCAGCCATTTTAGGAATATTTGTTTATGGTGTTTTAAAAGATAAACTACCACACTAATATGGATAGTATTGAAATTTTAGGATATGTTGGCGCACTAATTGTCGGGTTAGTTTTAGGACTCATCGGTGGTGGTGGCTCTATATTAACTGTGCCTTTATTAGTATATTTATTAGGCTATAATCCTGTAGTTGCAACTGCTTATTCTTTGTTTGTTGTTGGTACGTCTTCTCTGGTTGGTACTTTTCAAAAATATAAAAAAGGTTTAGTCGATTTTAAAACAGGTTTAGCTTTCTCATTCCCTTCTTTTATTGCTGTTTATTTCTCTAGAAGGTATTTAGTTCCAAATATTCCCAATACCATTTTTACTATTGGCGATTATGCACTTACCAAAGGCATGACGATCATGATTTTCTTCGCTATTATTATGTTAATGGCGTCTTATTCCATGATTAAAAAAAGAAAAGAAAAAGAAGTAAACACAAAAACACAACCTTATTATAGAACATTTATTCAAGGTTTAACAATAGGAACTGTCACTGGACTAATTGGTGCTGGTGGTGGTTTTCTATATGTTCCTGCTTTAGTGCTTTGGGCAAATATCCCCATGAAAAAAGCTGTTGGAACATCGTTAATCATAGTTACTATAAATTCCTTAATAGGCTTTACAGGCGATGTTCAAACTTTAGATATTGAATGGCTGTTTCTACTAACTTTTACAGGTATTTCTATTATCGGAATTATTTTAGGTGTATTTCTATCTAAATTCATTACAGGAGAAAAACTCAAAAAAAGCTTTGGATATTTTACTCTAATTATGGCTATATACATCATTTACAAAGAATTAAACTAATTTTTAATGTGACAAAAGTCACAAAGCAAACCATTCAGGTTTAGTATTTTTGAAAAACAATTAAAAACGATTCCTTCCTTCGAGGGAAAGATAAAAATAAAACTATGCGAATAGAACAAATATATACAGGATGCTTAGCTCAAGGTGCTTATTACATTGAGTCTAATGGTGAAGTGGCTATTATTGACCCATTACGAGAAACACAACAATACGTTGATAAAGCTACAAAGGAACATGCAAAAATTAAATACATTTTTGAAACTCACTTTCATGCAGATTTTGTTTCTGGACATATAGATTTAGCAAAAAAAACAGGAGCCTCAATTATTTTTGGCCCTGGTGCAGAGACAAATTATGATATTCATTCTGCAAAAGATAATGAAGTATTTAAATTGGGTAACGTTACCATAAAAGTACTACATACACCTGGGCATACGTTAGAATCTTCAACATATTTATTGCTTGATGAAAACGGAAAAGAGCATGCTATATTTTCTGGTGACACCCTTTTTTTAGGCGATGTTGGCAGACCAGATTTAGCTATAAAATCTGATTTAACAAAAGAAGATTTAGCAGGCATGTTATTCGATTCTCTGCGTAATAAAATTATGCCATTACCAAACGATGTTATCGTCTATCCAGCTCATGGTGCAGGTTCAGCTTGTGGCAAAAACTTAAGTAAAGAAACTGTTGGTGTTTTAGGCGACCAGAAAAAAACCAATTATGCTTTAAGAGCTAATATGACTCGTGATGAATTTATTGATGAAGTTCTTGATGGTATGCCACCACCACCACAGTATTTTGCTAAAAATGCCATGATGAACAAATCTGGATATGATACCTTTGAAACGGTTTTAAAAAAAGGAGATAACGCCCTTAACCCAGAAGAATTTGAAACTACAGCTAATCAAGAAGATGCTTTGGTTTTAGATGTTCGACATGAAAAAGACTTTGTAAAAAGCCATATTCCAAATTCGATATTTATAGGAATTCACGGCGGTTTTGCGCCTTGGGTTGGTGCATTAATTACCGATTTAAAACAACCCATTTTACTAGTTACACCAGAAGGTAAAGAGAAAGAAACCGTTACACGATTATCTCGTGTGGGTTATGACAATACATTGGGGTATTTAAAAGGTGGAATTGATGCTTGGGTAGCTGCTGGAAAAGATATTGAAACCATAAAGTCTATTAATGCTGATGAATTTTCTAAACACTTTAAAAATGAAAATATCAACATACTAGACGTTAGAAAAGATGGTGAATATAAATCTGAACACTTAGAAGGTGATAACGTGCAACATTTTGCTTTAGATTTTATAAATGATAACATGAATGCCATTAATAAAGACAAAAACTACTATGTGCATTGCGCTGGCGGCTATCGTTCTGTTATTGCAGCTTCAATTCTAAAAGCGCGTGGATTCAACAATTTAGTAGATATTGCTGGTGGTTTTGGTGCTATTAAACAAAGTAATTTGCCTATTACAAATTTTGTTTGTCCTACAACGCTTTAGCTCTTTATTCTTGCAAAGGCACTAAATTTTAAAGAAAAAAGACTTCACAGATTTTAAAATCTGTGAAGTCTTTAAATTTATAATGGTACTTTATATTAAACAATTTCGGCACTTAAACCTGCTTCAAGAAGCATGGAGCAACGCGGTTTTAAATCGTCGTACAAACCTGTTTTTACAGTGCATTTTCCTTTGTAATGCACTAACATGGCACATTGTTCAGCTTGTTCTGAAGTATGATCGCAAACATAAATAAGGGTTTCAATGACATGGTCAAAAGTATTTACATCATCATTATGCAAAACAATTTCGTTTTGAGTTGAAATTTCTTCTTCAAGTAGTAATTCTTCTGATACTTTTTCTTTTGTACTCATATTAAATAATCTTGAGGATTAATTATTCTACTAATTTAAAAATTTTAGCGAAACCCAATTGTTTCTTTCTAGTTTTTCTTCAAATTTTAACATATGTTTTTCACATTCAGCTTGAATTAAAGGGATATCATTACTATAAAATCCACTTAAAAATAAACTTCCTTTTTTATTTAAACAGGACACGTAAGTTTTCATATCATTTAAAAGAATATTACGATTAATATTAGCAATAATAATATTGTATTTTTTATACAAAACTGAAGCATCGCCTTCAATAACAGTAATATGTTTACAATTATTTCGCTCAACGTTTTCTAAACTATTTAAGTAACACCAATTATCATAATCTACAGCATCAATGGATTTTGCGCCTTTTAGTTCTGTAAGAATAGCTAAAACTGCTGTACCACAACCCATATCTAAAACAGATTTATTAGTGAAATCGTTTTTTAAAATATGCTGAATCATCATATGTGTCGTTTCATGATGCCCAGTACCAAAACTCATTTTTGGTTCAATAATAATATCATATTGCGTATTAAACTTCTCATGAAATGGTGCACGAACTGCGCAAATATCATCAACTACAATTGGGTTAAAATTCTTTTCCCATTCTGCATTCCAATTGATTTGTTCTATCTCTTCAAAAGTAAACGTTATTACAAATTCATCAGAGTTTAAAATTTGAATATCATCTAAAATATCAGAACGCCATTCATCTTTTTGAATATAAGCAGTAACGCCATCTTCATTTTCAACAAAACTTTCAAAACCTGAGTAGCCCAATTCTGCAATAAGAATTTCAACAGCTGGTTGAAGTGGTTTTACTTTAAAATAATAACCTATATAAATTGTGTTTGACATTTTCTGTTTTATAAAAAGACCTGTTAGATTTTAAAATCTAACAGGCTTAAAATTAATCTATTTAGTTATTTAAAACGCATTTACAATGGCATAAAAATCGTCAGCTTTTAAAGCTGCACCACCTATTAAACCCCCATCTACATCTGGTTTAGAAAAAATTTCTTCAGCATTTGCTGGTTTAACACTTCCTCCGTATAAAATTGAGACCTCATCTGCCACATCATTTCCATATTTATCTGCTAATGTTTTTCTAATAAATGCGTGCATATCTTGTGCTTGTTCAGGACTGGCTGTTTCACCTGTACCAATAGCCCAAACAGGTTCGTAAGCCAAAACAATATTTTGGAAAGCCGCTGCACCTAAATGAAATAATGCCTTTTTAATTTGACTGCCAACAATAGTTTCTTCATTTCCAGATTTCCTATCGGCTAGTTCTTCGCCAAAACAGAAAATAATTCTCATGTTGTTCGCTAAAGCTGTATCAACTTTTTTGGCAAGTAACTCATCGGTTTCATTAAAATACTCACGACGCTCACTATGGCCTAAAATTACTGTTTGTACACCAACACTTTTTAACATAGCTGCACTTATTTCACCAGTGTAAGCACCGTTTTCAGCAAAATGCATATTTTGAGCTATAACTTCAATATCTGTTGTTCTTAAAGCTTCAAAAGCATGGTATAAATTAGTAAATGTAGGCGCCACCATAACCTCAGCATTCGATGTTTTTGTTTGTTTTTTTAAATCGGCTAATAACGATTTTGTTTGGGCTAAATCGTTATTCATTTTCCAGTTTCCTGCTACGATATTTTTTCTCATTTTAAGTTTACCTTTATGAAAAGGAATTTTTTAAATTATTTATAAATTTTCTTTAATTCTTTTATCATCTGCTTTTACAGCTTTGAAGAGTTTTATTGCTCCTGTTTTATCTATTATCATGTAACGTGGTATCCATCCTAAATCTACAAACTCACCAAAAGCACCATCCCAACCTGATTTCATGTAATAATGCTCACCTTCAACATTATATTTCTTTATTCCTTTTTTCCAAGCAGTTTCGCTTCTATCTAATGATAAAAAGATATAATTAACATCCGTATATTCTTCTTGTAATACTTTTAGTTTTGGCATACCTTTTATACAATCGGCGCACCAAGATGCCCATATATCTATAATTATAGTTTGTCCTTTATAAGTTTCTAAAATATCATTAAATGTTATAGAATCACCCTCTAATGAAATAAACGTATCGTTTAAAGCTTCTTCTGAAAATTGAGTTGGTACTTCTGTATTACAGCTAAAAAAGCTAATTAATAAAACGACCAAAACCTGTATTTTTTTCATTCTAAACTATTCTAGTTTTACTTTAGGGTCTAACCAAACGCAAATTATATCTACAAAAATATTGATAATTATAAACAATACGGCTATGATTAACACAGAACCCATTATTACAGGTAAATCTAAAGTGTTTAATGAATTTACAATTTCTTTTCCTAAACCATTCCACCCAAAAATATACTCTACAAAAACGGCACCAGCTAACATGGATGCAAACCAACCTGAAATTGCTGTTATCACTGGGTTTAAAGCGTTTTTAACAGCGTGTTTTTTTATGATTTTAAATTCACTTAAACCTTTGGCTCTTGCTGTTCTTATATAATCTTGATTAAAAACTTCAAGTAATGAATTCCGCATAAGTTGAATAACTACAGCTAACGGACGAATACCTAAAACTACCGCAGGAAGTATTAAATTTTTCCATTTTATTTGCATGGCTTCTCCAAAATCATCTAACTCGTAAAGGCTTCCTATCATTTCTAAATTAGTGTATTTATGTAATATATAACCAAAAAACCAAGCGAATAAAATAGCACTGAAAAACGAAGGAATACTCATGCCAAACGTGCTAAAAATTTGAATGGTTTTATCTAACCAAGTATCTTTATACAGTGCCGAAACAATGCCTAATGTAATACCAAAAAACATGGCGATTATGATGGCTGAAACTGCTAAAACAAATGTATTTGGAAGTGTTTCTTTTAAAACCTCACTTACTTTTTTACCTTGTTTGGTAAAGGATTCGCGTAAATATGGTATTTTTAAAACCGTTGTGGTATTTCCAATCGAAAACAATTTGGTTGCACTATATTTCTCTTCTGTTAAAAAAGTGTAATCCTTTGAATTATTTGAATGAAATGACACTGGTGATAAATCATTTAAGTAATATAAAAACTGAGTGGTAGCGGGCTTATCAAATCCGTACTTTTGTTTTACTAAAGCTAATTGTTCGCTGTCTTCATTTTGCCCCATCATCATTTGAGCAGGATCTCCGGGAAGCACATTAAATAAAAAGAAAATGACACTTATCACTCCGAATAATGTGAGTAATGCATATGAAATTTTATTTATTAGGTAGCTTATCAGGTGTTAAAAGTTTATTCGTTTATTTGTTTAACTGAAAACTATTATTGAAGCTGTATACTAAAATTTTAAATCCTCAATATCATTCCAATGTACTTTTTGTTTTACGGTTCCTTTATCTAATTCAATAATTCCTGGGTTTGAACGTACTACAGTTTTAAGCGCTTTTTCGTCGCATAAATACCAATCAAAATCAATATTATAGGCTTCTTGAATCCGCTGTTTTGCTTCTTCACCCGAGGCGGTTAAGCCAATAATTCTATAATTATTTTTTCTAGCTGCATCTTGTAACGCTTTCAATTTCAACGCACCATCACGCTCAATTTTCTCTAAACTATAGGATACCACTACGATTAAGTTTTGTTCACTTAAAAAATAATCAGTTAAATCTTCATCTTCACTTTCAATAGAGAAATCGTAAATTGGTGGTTCATAGCCTTCTTTAATAACCTTAGTATCAACACTTAAAAATTCACCTTCAACCGTTGGATACGAGCCATTCGTTGTAATTATTTGTTCTTCACCATTCACGCTAAATTTCCAAGAATACTCTACCACAGGTTTTGGAGCATCTTCCGGAACCGTCATTCCCTCTTTAATATTAGCGCCAATTTTATAAGCTCTAAAATCCTTAGATGGTAAATGCATCAATACATGATAGCCAAACCATAAACTAAATATAAAACTTAAAAGAGCGATAATAGTTGTTGGTAATTTACTGAATAATGGTTTTATATGTTTTACGCCAAAAAACAAAATTAAAATTAAGAATAGCAATACAACATCTTTCGTAAAGCTTTCCCAAGGTGTTAATTTTAAGGCATCGCCAAAGCAGCCACAATCTTTAACTTTATCAAAATATGCTGAGTAAAACGTAAGGAATGTAAAAAACACAATCATTAACAATAAACTCCAGGCTGTAAATTTAGGCTTGTAACCTATTAGTAAAAATACGCCCAAAACAACCTCAAAAACGACGACTAAAACAGAAATCATTAATGCATAAGGTTCTAAAAACGGTATATTTAAAACATCTGGACTAAAATATTCTTGAAGTTTGTATGAAAACCCCAATGGATCGTTTAGTTTTATTAATCCTGAAATGATGAATAAAACACCTACTAATATTCTTGATATACTTACTAATATTTTCATCTTAGTTATTTAAATGAATTAAAGCAAAAACCGCATAATTAATCATGTCTTGATAATTAGCATCTATACCTTCACTGACTATAGTTTTTCCTTGATTATCTTCAATTTGTTTAACTCGGAGTAATTTTTGTAAAATTAAATCGGTTAAACTGCTCACGCGCATATCGCGCCACGCTTCACCATAATCATGGTTTTTATCTTCCATCAATTTTTTAGTGATAGCTACATGGATTTCGTATAATTCTATGGCTTCTTCACTAGTTAAATCCGACTGCTCTACTACGCCTTTTTCCAGCTGTATTAAAGCCATTACAGAATAATTAATAATACCTATAAACTCGCTGACTTCACCTTCATCAACTTTTCTAACATCATTTTGTTGAAGTCCTCTAATACGTTGCGCTTTTATAAAAATCTGGTCGGTAAGCGATGGTAAACGCAATATTCTCCACGCACTACCATAATCGCTCATTTTTTTAATAAATAAACTTTTGCAGGTATCTATTACAGCATCGTATTGTTTTGAAGTATTTTGCATGAATCGTGAACTTATCTTGGTTTTTTCTTTTCCCTAAAAAATGGCTAAAATTCATTGATATTTCGTTATTTTTCTTAAACTTAGCGGTGCTATGTTTTAAAAAAAGTGCCTCATCTAAATAAATTTTATCACATTTTCGGTTAAAAACAGAAAATCAAGATGAGTTCAATATCAATTTTGCGTAAATTTCGCATAAATAATTAAAACCTTCAAGGTTTCTGGTTTAAAGTTTTAAACTAAGTACCAACAGCTTACAAAACACTATGAATGACTATTAATTGTAAAGGACAACTTATCGATTTATCATCACCAAAAGTGATGGGGATTTTAAACATTACTCCCGACTCTTTTTATGATGGCGGTTTATACAAAAATGATGCTGCTATTTTAAATCAGGTTGAAAAAATGCTTTTAGAAGGTGCTTCTTTTATAGATGTTGGTGCTTACAGTTCAAGACCAAATGCAGACCACGTTAACGAAGAGGAAGAGTTGACGCGCATCCTACCAATAGTACATTTAGTTTTAAAGAAATTCCCAGAAACACTCTTATCCATTGATACGTTTAGAAGTAACGTTGCTAAACAATGTATTGAAGCTGGAGCTTGCATGATTAATGATATTTCAGCAGGAAAACTGGATGATAATATGTTGCAAACTATCGCAAATTTACATGTGCCATATATTATGATGCACATGTGCGGAAATCCAAAAACCATGCAGCAACAAACGACTTATGATAATTTGGTGAAAGATATTTTATTTTATTTTTCTGAACGTTTAACTGCTGCAAAAGCTTTGGGGATTATAGATATTATTATAGATCCTGGTTTTGGTTTTGCGAAAAATTTAGAACAAAACTACGAGTTACTTAACAAACTTGAATTATTTAAAACGATTGAAAAACCTTTATTGGTTGGTGTTTCAAGAAAATCAATGATTTATAAAACTTTAGAAACTTCGGCTAATGAAGCTTTAAATGGTACATCTATTTTAAATACAGTTGCGCTTCAAAAAGGTGCTTCTATTTTGCGAGTTCATGATGTTAAAGAAGCGGTGGAATGTGTTAAGTTGACCAGATTGTTAGATTGTTAGATTGTTAGATTGTTAGATTGTTAGAACTTATGAAATATATTTTTTTATTAATTATCGGATCAATTTTATTTTCTTGCGGAAATGAAAAAGTGATTCAATTACCCGAAATAAATTACTCTGAAATAACTGAAATAAACGATGTGTCTGCTGCTTATTTATTTTATGATGAAACCCAAAAAGATAGTGTTGAACTTAATAGAAAAAACTTAATTAGTACAACCAATTGGTTGGTTAATGTTGATAAACGCCTAACTTTAAAACAAGTTATTCCTCATATTAAATTTTTACAAGAGAAAAAATCTAGTTCAAGTCATAAAAATAAAAAGGCTAAAAACTATTTTACTTGTAATGATATTAGTCGAATAGATTTGGGGTTTATTGAGTTTACAGATGTTGTTTATCATGAAAAATCATCTGGAAAATATTTTTCTGAAACTTCAGAGTTGAAGTTTCCAAAAAGATTAAATATTCATTTCGATTCTTTAGAAGAAATAAACTTGGTGTTGGTTACAAATGATTTAAACTTTAAAAAATCTAATATATCAAAACTAAAAAACGATATAAAAAACATGTTAAAAAATGAAAAAGAAAATATAGAAATCATTTTAGATATCAATAATTTGATTTCATTTCAAGATTATATTTCATTTAAGTCAGCTTTATCACAATTAGTTTTAGAGCATGTTATTATTTCAAATAACGAATTCATTTCTAATTAACCCTTTTTTACTAAATTTACAAAAACCAATCGCCTTTGGAAATATTTAATGACCTTTTAAAATTCTCAGTTGTAGATATTATAGATGTTATTCTCGTAGCACTTCTACTCTACTACATATACAAACTGGTAAAAGGCACGGTAGCCATCAATATTTTTATAGGTATTATAATTATTTACCTCGTTTGGAAACTCACCAGTTTTCTTGAGATGGAACTCCTCACTGGTATATTTGGTGGTTTTATGAAAGTGGGAATTATAGCTTTAATTGTTGTTTTTCAACCAGAAATTAGGAAGTTTTTACTTATGGTTGGGTCAACAAATTTTAATAGGCGACGAAAGTTTTTAAAACAATTTAGCTTTTTAAAAACGGAAACAAGTAATGAAACCGATGTTGATGCAGTTATTTCAGCATGTAGTAAAATGTCGATGTCTAAAACAGGCGCACTTATCGTTTTTGAGCGTAATAATAATTTAGATTTCCTGTCTTCTTCTGGTGATGAAATGAATATAAAAGTTACCCAACCCATAATAGAAAGTATCTTTTTTAAAAATAGCCCATTACACGATGGTGCTATTGTAGTAAGCAATAATATTGTAAAAGCAACCCGAGTTATTCTACCTGTTAATAATGAAAAAAAAATACCGCAACGCTTTGGTTTACGACATAGAGCCGCTATTGGTATTACCGAAAAAACCGACGCTTTAGCTTTAGCTGTTAGTGAAGAAACTGGGCATATTTCCTATTTTAAAGATGGTGAATTTGTTGTTTTTGAAGATACAAACGAACTTAATTTATTAATTAAAAAAGATTTAGCTTAAGTGAATTGTAAAAATTGCAACGTACAATTATCTGAAAATCAAAATTTTTGTTTGGAATGTGGAGCAAAAGTGATTAAAAACAGACTCACTTTTAAAAATTTAGCTCAAGATATTAACGACCAGTTTTTTAATATTGATAATACCTTTTTAAAAACTTTTATACATTTATTTACTAAACCAGAAATAGTAATTAATGGCTTTATAAGTGGAACGCGGAAAAAATACATAACCGTAATTCAGTATTTTGCAATTTCACTAACACTTGTAGGTGTTCAGATTTTCTTAATGAACACTTTTTTTAAAGATGCATTACAGGTGGAAGATATGTTTGGGGCAAGTTTTAAAGATATGCCAAACCAGGAAAACAATCCATTTTTACCACAAAATTTTGACTATTCACAAATTAATAATTATCAAAGTTTAATTTATATTTTAAGTGTCCCATTTTCTGCAATAGCCACCTGGTTAGCTTACAAAATTATTGGAGATAAACGATTTAATTTCACAGAACATATTGTTTTAAATCTATATTATTCTGGTCAAATAATTATCGTCTCTTCAGTACTAACCATTTTATTTTTGTGCTTTGGTATTGATTACATGACTATTACTTATATAGTAACTGCCATAACTTTTATCTATTTTTTTCATGTATTAATGCGTGTTTTTAATTCTAATTTCTTAAATACATTAGCAAGTTTTTTATTATTCTTGGTTGTTTTAGGAGTCATATTTTTAATCGTGTTTATTTTAGGAGTTATTATTGGAATAGGAATTGTTTTAATGCAAAAAATATAAAATGAATTGTAAAAATTGTGATATATCTTTAAGTCAAGAAAGTGATTACTGCAATTCTTGTGGTGGAAAAGTAATTAGAAATAGGTTAACCATAAAAAACCTATTTGAGCATTTAAGTGAAACATTCTTTAATTACGACAATAAGTTACTGAGAACATTTATTGATTTATTTAAAAAACCTCAAGTTGTTATAGATAGCTATGTTAAAGGCGTTAGAAAACGTTATGTAAGCCCGATTAGCTTTTTTGGAGTTATATTAACCTTAAACGGACTAAACATATTTATAATATCAAAATTTTATAAGCAATATTTAGATGCTTCTAAACTAATAGGAGATACAGATGCTGCAAACAACGAAGCAACGAGAAAGATTTTAGAAATGACTTCGGATTTTTCACTAGAGTATGCTTCTTTACTATTTTCTTTTTTAATTCCTTTAGGTGCTTTAATAAGTTGGATAGTGTTTTTCAATAAAAAGTATAATTATACAGAGCACGTCATTTTATATTTATACAGTATGTCTGTTTACTCAGTATTATCAGTTGTGTTTGGTTTATTAACATTAGCTATTATTCCTGAAAAATACTTGTCATTTGCCTATGTAATGTATCTTTTTATTTTTGTATACCATTGCTACATATTAACCAAATTATTCAAGCTAAGTTTTTGGCAACTAGCACTTAAAGTTCTACTGTTTTTAATCTTGTTTTTTATAACTTATATAGGAGTTTCTATCTTATCAGTCATAATACTTTTACTAACTGGAACTGTTGATTTTCAAGATTTTTTACCCAAGGGTTAAATAAATTAAACAACTATTTCTTTCTGTAAAAACTGGACTTCATACAAGTTCCTGTAATATCCTTTTTCTTTTTTAAGTAATTCATCATGAGTACCTTGTTCTACAATTTCGCCAGCATCCATAACTATAATTTTATTAGCTTTTTTTACAGTTGCTAAACGGTGTGCTATTACTATAGATGTTCTACCTTTCGTTATTTTATCTGTTGCATTTTGAATAAGTTGCTCAGAATATGAATCGACAGAAGAAGTTGCTTCATCCAACACCAAAATACTCGGATTGGTAACATTTGCACGTAAGAAGGAAATCAATTGACGCTGACCAGAAGATAGCATAGCACCACGTTCTTTTACATTGTAATGATAACCATTTGGTAAACTCATTATAAAATCATGAATTCCAATATCTTTTGCCGCTTGACAAACTTGATCTTCGGTTATTTCTGGATGGTTTAATGTAATATTACTCAAAATAGTATCAGCAAATAAAAACACATCCTGCAATACCACTGCTATTTGAGTGCGTAATGACGCTAATGTAACCTCTTTTATATTGATACCATCAACCGAAATAACACCATCTTTTATTTCATAAAAGCGATTCAACAAATTTATTATAGTCGATTTCCCTGCACCTGTAGCGCCAACTATGGCAACTGTATCGCCTGCTTTTACTTCAAAAGAAATACCTTTTAAAACATCTTCGTCTTCAACATAACTAAAATGAACATTTTCAAATTTTATATCACCTTTGAAATTTTCAGCTACATAAGTACCCGTATCATCAATTTGCGATGTTGTATCTAAAACTTTAAAAACTCTTGTGGCTGCTACCATACCCATTTGAAGGGTGTTAAACTTATCAGCTATTTGTCTTAATGGTCTAAACAACATAGGTATAAACATGATAAAGGCGATTAAATCGCCTTGCGATACAGCTCCATCTAAAACTACATTTAATCCACCATACCAAGCCACCATACCTATACTAACAGACGATACTAAATCTGCTATCGGAAAGAAAATGGAATTGTACCAAACTGTTTTTATCCAAGCTTTTTTATGGCGTTCGTTTATGTTTTTAAATTTTTCATATTCTACATCTTCTCGCGTAAATAATTGCAAAATCTTCATGCCTGTAATACGCTCTTGAACAAAAGAATTCAAATTAGACACTTCATTTCGTACATCTTCAAAAGCACGTTTCATATACTTCTGAAAAATTCGTGTGGCATATAATAATATAGGAAGCATGATGAAAACAATTAAACTCAATCGCCAATTTATGGATATCATCACCACAAAAACTACCGACATCGTTAGTAAATCTCTAACTATTGTGAATAGACCTTCACCAAAAATATCGGCAATACGTTCCATATCGGTTACCGCTCTCGTAATTAATACACCAACCGATGAGTTATCATAATACTTCATTTTAAAACGAAGTAAATGGTTGAACAGTTTTACCCGAACATCCATCACTAAATTCTGCCCCAACCAAGCCGCATAATAAATAAATAACAACTGAAATACAGTTTGAAGAATTAAAACCACTAGCATTAAAAGGATATAAAATAAAAAGCCTTTTGAAGCTTTGACAGCAATACTATCGTCAATGGCATATTTAGTAATGTAAGGCGTAGCTGCACTAAAAATAGCCAATGAAACAACTAATATAAGTAGCCCAAAAAACACGCCTTTATAAGGCTTTATATATTGGAAGAGACGTTTAAATAACGTGACGTCTAGTATAGCTTCTTTATTTTTTGTCATTATATGTTTATATCATTTGGATATTCTACTTCTATTAAATACAATGCGTGTGCTGGCACTGAAAATCCTGCTTCACTCCTGTTTTTTGATTTAATAATGGTATGTAAATCATCAATATTTATTTTACCTAAACCAATATTTATCATAGTACCAACAATGGCTCTCACCATATTTCTTAAAAAACGATCTGCTTTAATGGTGAATTGAAGCTCATCATTTAGTAAAACCCATTCCGCTTTCATAATAGTACAATTATACGTTTTTACATCGGTATTACTTTTTGAAAAGCATTGAAAATCTTTATACTCAAATAAAACCTTTGCAGCTGCTTTCATTTTTTCATTATCCAGAAACTGCCTTACATAATAAGCTTCATTAATTGTAAAGGGATTTTTTTTAAAAGAAACTCTATACAAATACGTTCTACTAATAGCATGAAAACGTGTGTGAGCATCGGGTTTTACTTTAAAAATAGCATGAATAGTGACATCGTCAGGCAAAAAAGAATTGAGTTTATAAACTAAATCCGTTTCATCAAAAGCGTTTTCATAATCAAAATGAGCAAACATTTGTTTAGCATGCACGCCGGTATCTGTTCGACCTGCACCCATAATCGAAATGGTGTCTTTCAATAAAGTCAACAGGGCGTTTTCAATAACTTCTTGAACCGATATAGCATTTGGTTGATTTTGCCAACCATGATATGCACTACCATTATAAGAAAGTTCTATAAAATATCGCAATTTGTTTTCTACTTTTGTTGAAACAACAAATATAGATAGATTTGAACTTCCTATGAAGCCTCTAATCTTAATTAAATATTAAAAGATAGCGCTTTTTATGACAAAAATATTATTACTATCTGATACGCATAGTTATATTGACGATAATATTTTAAAATATGTAAAACAAGCTGATGAAGTTTGGCATGCTGGAGATATTGGCGATTTAAAAGTAACTGATGCTATTACAAACCTGAAACCTTTGCGAGCAGTTTATGGTAATATTGATGACGCAAAAATTCGTATTGAGTTTCCTGAACACAATCGTTTTATGTGTGAAGGTGTTGATGTTTGGATAACCCACATTGGAGGTTACCCTCCAAAGTACAACCTAAGAGTAAGTGAAACTATAAAGCAAAACCCACCGAGACTCTTTATTTGTGGACATTCACATATTTTGAAAGTGATGCCAGATAAAAAACTAAATTTACTACACATGAATCCTGGAGCAGCTGGCAAACATGGATTTCATCAAAGCCGCACCATGTTACGTTTTACTATTGATGGCAAAAAAATTGATAATTTAGAGGTTATTGAGTTTCCCCATCCCTAACCCTTCCCAAAGGGAAGGGACTACTCAACTCAAAAAACGACAAACAACACTAAATAACTAATAACAATACAAACATTTTCTGCACAACAGTTTCTCTCCTTGGGAGGGATTAAGCGAGGAAAAAACACCCCTAAAGCCCCCTCAAGGGGACAACAAAAAACCCAAGGCTTTCACCTTGGGTTTTTACGCACTAATACTACTAAGATATTAGGTTTTTATCGTAATCGATCTACAGATTTTACGAGATCTTCATCCTTCTTGATGGCCTTATTGGCTAAAGCCAAAAACACGATAGAAACAATAGGTAGAAACATCCCAATACCTTTCTCAGAAACCGCCGTTTCTCCAGATATATTTAGAGATTGATATACAAAAAATCCTAGTAAAAAAAAGTTTAATATGATGTTAAGACGTCCCAACATAAACTGCGACTTCCTATTTTTATATTTAAATATTGATATAATTGATAATAATGCTGATGCCAAAAAAGCAGCAAATACATATATATTATCGTCAGCAAAGATTTTTATCTCTTCAGTTGTAATGTATAATTCAAACACATAGATTAATCCCGCAGAAACACCTGCAGCTATTAAAAGATATATAGTTTGAATACGTTGTAACATGTAATTTTAATAATCTTGACCGCAAAAATAATAGAATTAATGCTAAAAATTAAAATAAAGTTGTATAATTGCAGTAATAATTCACAACAATCGCAATAACAAGCGATTAATCTTCAAGAATAAAATCAATTTTTTTCAGAATAACTCAAGTTTATATTCAAAATAAAATATTCAATAAACATCAATGTTTGAAATTTCACAATTAAAAGAAAAGAAACTCACTGACTTACAGGAGATTGCTAGTAAATTGAACGTCCCAAAATATCGTTCTTTAAAAAAATTAGATTTAGTTTATCAAATACTAGATCAACAAGCCGCAGATCCAAAAGCAGTTAAATCTGTCGTTGCACCAGCGGAATCAACTGAACAAAAACCTGAAGCTAAAAAACCTAGGCAGCGTGTTCAAAAACCTGTAAAAACAGATAAAACTACTGAGAAACCTGCAACTGAAACTACTTCAGAAAATAAAGTTGAGGTTTCTGAGAAAGTAGAAAGACCTAAAAAAGAAAATAAACCTAACCCAAAGCCAGCGCACAAGCCTAACCCAAGGCCTCAAAAGGATAATCAACAAAAACCAAATCCTAGAAGCAATCAAAATAAAGGGCAACATAAAAACCAAAAAAATGGTAATGTTGATACTGGAAATAAAGATAGCAGAAATCGCTATAGAGAGCCAGATTTTGAATTTGATGCCATTATAGAAAGTGAAGGTGTTTTAGATATCATGCAAGATGGTTATGGTTTTTTACGATCATCAGATTATAATTATTTATCGTCACCAGATGATATTTATGTATCACAATCACAAATTAGATTATTTGGTTTAAAAGTTGGAGATACCGTTTTAGGGCAAGTTCGCCCGCCAAAGGAAGGTGAAAAATATTTCCCTTTAATTAAGGTTAGCAAAATTAATGGTCAGAATCCAAATGTGGTTAGAGACCGTGTATCTTTTGAGCATTTAACACCCTTATTTCCACAGGAAAAATTCAACTTAGCAGAAAAACAAAGTACTATTTCTACTAGAATTATGGATTTGTTTGCTCCTATTGGTAAAGGACAACGTGGTATGATAGTATCGCAACCAAAAACTGGTAAAACTATGTTATTAAAGGATGTTGCTAATGCTATTGCAGCAAACCATCCAGAGGTTTATCAAATGATTTTATTGATTGATGAACGCCCTGAAGAGGTAACCGACATGCAACGTAATGTGCGTGGCGAAGTTATTGCATCAACCTTTGATAAAGAAGCCCATGAGCATGTGAAAATTGCAAATATTGTTCTTGAAAAAGCAAAACGATTAGTAGAATGTGGCCATGATGTGGTGATTCTTTTAGACTCTATTACACGTTTGGCAAGAGCTTATAATAGTGTGCAACCTGCTTCTGGTAAAATATTAAGTGGTGGTGTTGATGCCAACGCATTACATAAACCAAAACGTTTTTTTGGTGCTGCCCGTAATATTGAAAACGGTGGCTCACTTACTATTATAGCTACAGCACTTACCGAAACTGGATCTAAAATGGACGAAGTGATTTTCGAAGAATTTAAAGGAACTGGTAATATGGAACTACAGTTAGATAGAAAAATATCTAACCGTAGAATTTTCCCTGCTATTGATTTGACATCTTCAAGTACGCGTCGTGATGATATTTTATTGGATGAAAACACCATTCAACGCATGTGGGTGATGCGTAAATACCTTGCAG
>JBAQZZ010000183.1:0-5303 GCA_049791475.1 Flavobacteriaceae bacterium
AGAAATTTTGATGATTACATCGGACAAGAGTTTGCACAATTAAGAAGAGAAGCTGTAAGGTCAACTATTGCAGATGATTCCTTTCCAAATGACGATGAAATTTTTTCAGATATAGAATTAGAATCCATAGCAAATAACCAATTTGTAGATTGGGAAGAAGCTTTAGTGAAAAGAGGTTTAGTTAATAGTCAAGCCATCAGTATTAGTGGCGGTACAGATATGACCAAAGTATTTGGTAGTATTAATTATTTTAAGGAAGATGGCATTATTCCAACTTCAAACTACACTAGAAAAACATTACGTTTAAATGTAGATCAAAAAATTAGTGATAAGCTTTCTGTAAACTTTGATTTAAATATTTTAAATGATGATGTAGAAAGAGCAGCAAATGTAAATGTTATTACATTTTCGCCGTTAGGCAGAGCTTTTGATGATAATGGTAACCTTACTCAATTTCCAAGTGGGGAAGAGTTATCTCCAGTAAACCCAATATGGAACTTGAGAGAGCAAGATAATGATGAAAAAGGAAATGACTTTGTAATTAATGTGACACCTATTTGGCAAATTACTGACAATTTACTGACAATTTACAATATCAATTAAAAACTAACTTTACACGAAGAACTTCTGAAAGAGGACAATACCAATCGTCATTAAGTTCTGCTGGCGACGATGTAAATGGTGTTGCAAGAATAGATAATCAATTAAGAGAGTCTTACTTAATAGAAAATATTTTAACGTATAACAAAGCGTTTAATGATGACCATAAACTTAATGTTACCTTAGTTCAATCAGCGCAAGAAAATAAGTTTTCTAGAACATTTACGGAAGCCCAAGGTTTTACAAATGAAAGCTTAGGATATGATGGTATTACAAACGCTATAGGAAATGTAACTATTGAGCGCGATAAAAACCAACAAAGGTTAGCCTCTTTTATGGCTCGAGCACGTTATAATTTAATGAACAAATATTCCTTTGAAGCAACAGCGAGAGCTGATGGAGCTTCTGTTAATTCTCAAGATAATAAATGGAGTTTTAACCCTGCTGCTTCTTTTGCGTGGAAAATTCACAACGAAAGCTTTTTAGATGATGTTGATGCGATACAAGAATTAAAATTCAGAGCAAGTTATGGCTCTCTAGTTAATGATTTAGGTCGTGCTTACACATCTCTTTTTACTGCTGAAGGTCAAAATTATATATTTGATTCTCAATCTGCATCTGGATATTCACCATCAGTTATTTTACCTAATCCAAATTTAAAGTTTGAAAGAATAACAACTTTAAATATAGGTTTAGATTTCTCAGTTTTTAACAGAGCACTGGTTGGAAATATTAATTATTATGATGCAAGAACTACTGATTTGTTATTACGAAGAGGTGTGCCATCAATAACAGGTTATCAATATACTTTTTTCAATGCTGGAGAATTACAGAACACAGGTATTGAATTAAGCTTAACAGCAAATATTATTAACACAGATGATTTTCAATGGTCTGTTTCTACTAATTGGTCAAACAACAGAAACAAATTAGTTGATCTTTATAATGATGGAGAAGGCAATCCTATTTTAATAGATGACGCTTTTAATTATTTTGTTGGTCAACCTGTTGGTGTTATTTACCAATATGAATTTGAGGGTATATGGCAAGAAGGTGATGATTTTGCAAATGCACCACAAGCTAATCCAGATTCGGCACTTCCACAAGATAATTTAAGACCAGGTGATATAAAAATTAAAGACACCAATGGTGTTGATGATGATGGAAATGAGACTGGTATTCCAGATGGTAAAATCACGCAAGAAGATCGTGTTTTTAAAGATCCAAACCCAGATTGGTTTGGTTCATTATCAACCACAATAGCTTATAAAGGTTTTGATTTATTTGTTGATTTCTATGCTGTAGAAGGTGCAACAAAAGTGAATCCATTTTTATCAGACTTTAACAATGGTGGAACTATATCTGGAAAATTAAATGGTGTAAGAGTTCCATATTATACACCAGAAAATCCATCAACAACTTTCCCAAGAGCTAATTTTGATGCAGCACCATTATACTTAAATTCTTTAGCTGTTAAAGATGCATCTTATATCAGATTGAGAACTGTTAGTTTAGGTTATACATTATCTGAAGCAATAAGTTCTAAATTAAATTTAGAGCAGATTAGATTTTATGCAACGGGTACCAACTTGTTTACTAATACCGATTATATTGGATATAGTCCTGAAGTTAATATTAGAAGCACATTTTCTAATGCAGATACAGGATATCCAGATGCTACGAGTTTCACGTTTGGTGTAAGAGTTAAATTTTAATTTTAAAAAAATAATATTATGAAAGCGAAGTTTTTATATTCAAAGCTAAAAGGTAGTTTGCTGCTATCCATGGCGTTATTTTTCGTTGTATCATCTTGCGAAAAATTCTTAGAAGAGCAACCAAGTACATTAATTGATTCAGATTATATATATACTACTGAAGAAGGCTTAAAGTCAGGAGTAGTTAGTTTATATAAATTTAATAGAGATCGTTTTGACAGAAGTACAGAAGATTTTATGGGAGCGGTTTTAATGTCATCCAGAAGTGATTTGGCATTTAGTAGATCTGGTTATACAGGTTTAATGGGAAGATATCAAAGAGGTGTTTCTCCTATAGATCAAGGTGCTAATTTTGTGTCCACTTTATTTTGGAAACATTTTTATAATATAACCAATAAAGCAACAGAGCTTATAAATGCAGCAGAGGTTGCTGAAGGTATAGATGAAGATGTTAGAAATCAAGTTTTAGCCGAAGCTAAGTTTTTTAGAGCAAACTCATATTTCTATTTGTACAGAATGTTTAATAACATCTACGTATCTACAGAAACAATTACAGTAGATAATGCCTTTGATCTTATTAACGATAAATCATCTAAAGAAGATATTTTTGCTATAATAAATAGCGATTTAGATTTTGCAATTGAAAATCTAGAATGGGTTGATGTTTTCGGTCGTGTAACAAAAGGAACTGCAAAACATGTTAAAGCTAAAGTGGCCATGTGGGAAGGTGATTGGGAAGAAGCAAAATTGCAAGCATTGGATGTTATAGAAGGACCGGATAGTCCACACAGTTTAGTGCCTTCAACAGCAGATGTTTTTAGTGGTGATAGAAACCATTCTGAATCTTTATTTGTAATACAGTCTCAAGATGATTTATTGGGAGGTGGTGATAATACGATGATGAATGCTAATTACGTAACACAGTATTTTCAAATACCAGGTATAGACTCGGATGTAACACAAGGTGGTAGAGGGTTTTCTAGAGTTTTGCCTAATAGATATTTACAAGATTTGTTGGCAGCAGACCCAAATGACACCAGAGATGATGATACTTATTTTAGATTGAAATATTTTTATAATACAGGTGTAAATACAGGTCAAGAAATTGATATTTATAAACCTATTTCTGCCGAAAACCCTAGTGGTGTTCAGTTGACAAGATATTATCAAAGATTACATCCATCGTGTATTAAATTTGCTCAAGAAGATGATAATCCAGATTCATATTTGAATAGAAGTAATATTATGGTATACAGATTAGCAGAAACTTATTTAATTGCTGCTGAGGCAATCATGAGATCATCAGGAGATCCGTTACCATATATTAATGCAATTAGAGAAAGAGCAAATGCCACCCCTATTGCAAGTGTAGATGAACAAGCAATTTTGGATGAGCGTGCTCGTGAGTTGTCTTTTGAAGGACAAAGATGGTTTACTTTAAAAAGAATGGGGCAATCTGTTATAAATCGTCAAATAAGAAACTTTGCTGGTGATGGAGAATTTTTCCCTAATAATTTTGGAGACGATAGAGATCCAAGAGTAAATTGGCAAGACCATTACATTAATTTCCCAATAGCACAAATAGACTTAGATTTATTTGGTGCTACTTATCCGCAAAATGACGGGTATTAGAATAAATATTTAGTTTGTAGTTAGTTTAGTTATTTTAAAATCTAAAGGCAACTTATGTTTGCCTTTGGATTTTAATTCTTTAACAAATTACTTTAATTTTCAACCTTTCATTAAAAACTCCTAATTTTATGCAGGCATGTATACGATATTCAATTTTTGTTTTTACAATCATAAGTTTTATGGCTTGTAGTAACTCTGCAGAAAAAATAACTTTCGCCGAAAATTGTGTTATAGCGCACAGAGGTGCATGGAAAAAAAATAATCTCCCTCAAAATTCAATAGCATCATTAAAACAAGCAATTGCCTTAGGTACTGCTGGTTCTGAATTTGATGTAAGAATGACCAAAGATGATGTGCTCATTGTTACCCATGATGCAGATTATGAAGGAATGGAAGTTGAGGAAACTTTATATTCAGAATTATCAAAATATAAATTACCTAATGGTGAAACCCTTCCAACTTTAAAACAATATTTAATCGCTGGAATGAAAAATAATTCATCTACTGGTTTGGTGCTTGAAATCAAACCATCAAAGCTAGAAGAACGAAATGACGCCATAACAGAAAATGTTGTAAAATTAGTAAAAGAGTTAAATGCGGAAGGCCATATCCTCAGTTATATTAGTTTTAGTTATAATATTTTGAAAAGAGTAAAAGAGTTGGATTCATTGGCGAAAACACAATATTTAGACGGCTCAAAAAGTCCTGAGAGATTAAAAGAAGATGGGATTTCAGGATTGGATTATTTAATCTATAAATATAAAATTCATCCAGAATGGATAGCTAGTGCAAAACAGAATGAATTAATTTTGAATGCATGGGTGGCTGATAAAACAGACGATATTGATTGGTTATTAGCCAACAGTTTTGATTATTTAACAACAGACGAACCTGAACTTGTTTTTGAGCGTATAAAAAAAAGCCCAACAAATGAAGGATATAAACTCGTTTGGAGTGACGAGTTTAATTATAAAGGAAAACCAGATAGTACCAAATGGGCTTTTGAATATGATTTTAAAAGAAACTTAGAAAAGCAGTACTATGTTGATAGATTGAAAAATGCTAGAGTAGAAGATGGCTTGCTGGTTTTAGAAACTCACAAAGAGACCATCAAAAATGAAGCATTTGTTTCAAAACAAGCAAAAGGTTGGAAAGAAAATTGGGAATATGCTGAATATTCAGCGCCGAGTCTAAGCACCAAAAATATAGCAGAATGGACCTATGGGCGCATTGAAATTCGTGCACAATTACCAAAAGGTACTGGTTTATGGCCAGCATTTTGGATGATAGGTGCAAATTATGATGAGGTGCGTTGGCCTGAATGTGGGGAAATTGATATCATGGAACATATTGGTT
>JBAQZZ010000184.1:0-1676 GCA_049791475.1 Flavobacteriaceae bacterium
CCTCTCTCCCAACGACGGCGCCACACACCACGGCCTTTTTGACCTGGCCTACCTGCGCTGCGTGCCCGGCGTCGTCGTCATGGCACCCGCCAATGAAGATGAGCTGGCCGACATGATGGCGACTGGCCTCGCTTTTCAAGGTCCCGCCTTCATCCGCTATCCTCGCGGCAACGGTGTAGGCACGCCTATTAAAGAAACACCGACCGTTCTTGAGATTGGTAAAGCCCTGCGTTGTGAAACTGACCAGGAATCCGGCAACGATATCGACATCTGGGCCATCGGCGCCATGGTGGCCGACGCCGAAGAGCTCGCCGCTAACCTCAGGGAACAAGGCATTCAAGCGGGCGTCGTCAACGCGCGCTTCGTCAAACCGCTCGACACTCAAATGCTCGCAGAGTCCGCTCAATCGACGCAACTGATTGTCACCATGGAAGACCACGTCATCACCGGGGGGCTCGGCACTGCAGTCATGGAAGGCCTGCAAGCGATTGACCGACACTGTCCCGTCGAGCGCATCGGCTGGCCCGACGACTTTATCGAGCACGGTAGCTCAGTTTCCAAGCTCCGCGCAGAGAATGGCCTCAGTCCCGAGGCCATTTTGGAGCGAGTGCTCGCAAAACACGAGAAGCTGAATAAGCAAAAAGTGGAATCACTCCATTAGTCCAGACCCAGCTTTTGGCGGCCAGCGTCTGAGATCATGTGCGGCGTCCAGGGCGGATCCCAGACGATGTCGACTTGCGCCTTAGATACGGCGCTGAGCGCTTCGATATTCTTCTTGGCATCTTCCGCAATGACGGGCCCCATCCCGCAACCTTGTGCCGTGAGCGTCATTTTCACATTGATCACGTGCAGGCCACTTGCATCCGGCTCACTGACCTGTAGGTCATAAATAAGCCCCAGATCCACGATATTGACAGGAATCTCCGGATCGAAACAGCCCTTCATCGCCTCCCAGACTAGCTCTTCGCTAAAAGGAGCATCGCCTTGCTCGGCCTCAGCGGCTTTGGCAGCTTCATCGAGTTGAGCCTGCGCAGCCTGCCCCAGAGAATCCCAGTCTTTGCTGGAAAGTCGAAAAAGTCCTGAGTCGGTGCGGATCGTCACAGTGCCCCCCAGGGCTTGCGAAATCACAGCTCGTGTTCCAGCGGGTAGGAGTTGCGTTTCGCCCGCGGGAATGATTGTCGCCTCGGTATCACGCATGAGAGTTAATTCTTCGTTAAACTGCATACTCTAAGGAACACCACATCCACGCCTCCTGTCAATGCACTGCAAGCATAAACGCACATACAGCTCTTTGTGGCCTAAGATCCACGACGACGCTCAAGAGGAATAATCTTGGCAATCTGCAGATCGCTTTTAAGATAAACCGAAACTTTTAAACCCTATTTACCCATTTTATAATGCCTCGTTCCACACTAAGGTCCTGTGTAAAGCTACTGCTTATTGTCGTTATCACCTTGCCGCTATGCATACCACAGGCGAGCGCACAGCGTTCTAAGAATGAACCGGTCGATCTGAGCATACTCGAACAGAGAGATGCGCTCGTGCCGTTCATGACATCCGCACAAAGAATAGATTTTTTGAAACTCGAGAGTCAGATCGACTCGGCGCAGTCCGACCTGCGCAGCGGCCAGCACTTGATCGCGACCAAGCCATCGACTTTCAGACCGAACCTAGAC
>JBAQZZ010000185.1:0-11524 GCA_049791475.1 Flavobacteriaceae bacterium
TTTTAGAATTAATAAATTCAGGAAACTTAGGAATAATAAAGAGTGATATTCTTAGAAATAAGCTTTCATATTGGTTGCCCACTTTAGAAACACTACAAGATATTAATTCATTTATTTTGCGTATTAAATTGTCTTTGGGCACGATAAAATCATAAAAATCAGAACAGGCACTTAAAGGCAGGCTTTCTTGTTGAACTAGCATAAAGTTATTTTGAATAATCAGTAAACCAAAAAGCAGTAAAACTATGATTAAATTAATGTTTTACTGCTTATCTAATTTATGCTACTTTTTCAGTGCTCTCGCTCGAAACAAGGTCTTTTTTATTTTATTTGAGATATTCTATTTCAAATACGCCAAAACATTCCCTTCAATACGCTTTTGTATATTACTAACATCACCTTTTACAAAGGTTTCGCCAGTAATATTTTCATAAAGTTCAATGTAACGTTCGCTAACGGTTTCAATGTACGCGTCGCTCATAAAAGGTACCGTCTGTCCTTCTAAACCTTGAAAGTTATTGACTATTAACCATTGGCGTACAAACTCTTTGGAGAGTTGTTTTTGGGCTTCACCTCTATCTTGGCGTTCTTGGTAGCCATCGGCATAAAAATAACGTGAAGAATCTGGGGTGTGTATTTCGTCAATCAATACTATTTGCCCGTCTTTAGTTTTACCAAATTCATATTTAGTATCTACTAAAATTAATCCTCTTAATGCTGCAATTTCAGAACCTCTTTGAAATAATTTACGTGTATAATCCTCTAATATTATATAATCTGCTTCTGAAACAATACCTCGTTTTAGAATATCTTCTCTAGAAATATCCTCATCGTGGTTACCCATTTCAGCTTTAGTTGCTGGTGTAATTATGGGTTTTGGAAACTTATCGTTTTCCTTCATGCCTTCTGGCATAGCCACACCACAAAGCATGCGTTTACCTAGTTTATACTCGCGTGCTGCGTGCCCACTCATATACCCGCGAATAACCATTTCTACTTTAAAAGGTTCGCATAAATGTCCAACAGCCACATTTGGGTCAGGAGTTGCAGTTAACCAATTTGGAACTAAATCCTCAGTCGCCGCCATCATTTTAGTAGCTATTTGGTTTAGTATTTGCCCTTTGTACGGAATCCCTTTTGGCATCACAACATCGAATGCTGAAAGCCTGTCGGTGGCTATCATAACTAATTCCTCATCGTTGATGTTATAAACTTCACGAACTTTTCCTTTATAAACACTTTTTTGTTTTGGGAAATTGAAATTGGTATCTATAATTGTTTTACTCATTTTTTAAATGTTTATGAGTTGATTTGTTTATTCGTTTATGTCAGTTCGAATAATTACGATGTGTCGGAATTGTATCGAGAACTTGTGTTTTGTCTTTACGAGGAGAATTTTTTAGACGTGGTAATCTCATCCTTTTAAACAGATTGCCACATCACTAAAAAGTAATTCGCAATGACGCTTATTATATTTTTATATTTTATTAAAACCCTTCGACTGCGCTCAGAGTACATTTCTTTTTTTTGACTGAATACTGCAACTGCAAACTGCTAACTATTCTACTCTCTATTCTCAATACTTTTATAAGCTTCTATAACGCTTTTAACCAGTTTATGACGAATTACATCTTTATCATCTAAAAATATCATACCAACACCTTCTACATTTTTTAAAATTAGGAGCGCCTCTTTTAACCCTGAAATGGTACGGCGTGGTAAATCTATTTGCCCAGGATCGCCAGTTAAAAGAAACTTAGCATGTTTTCCCATACGGGTTAAAAACATTTTCATTTGGGCATGTGTGGTGTTTTGCCCTTCATCCAAAATTACAAAAGCATTATCTAAAGTACGTCCTCTCATAAATGCTAATGGTGCAATTTGTATCGTACCGTTTTCTATATAATGCGCCAACTTTTCGGGTGCAATCATATCACGTAATGCATCATAAAGTGGTTGCATATAAGGGTCTAATTTTTCTTTTAAATCCCCTGGCAAAAATCCTAAATTCTCGCCTGCCTCAACTGCTGGACGCGTTAAAATAATACGCTTAACCTCTTTGTTTTTAAGTGCTTGAACTGCTAAAGCTACACCTGTATAGGTTTTTCCTGTTCCCGCTGGCCCAATAGCAAAAACCATATCGTTTTTACGCATCAGCTCTACCATTTTGCGTTGGTTTGCAGTTTGTGCTTTAATAAGTTTTCCACCAACACCATGCACAATCACTTCGCCACTTTGTTTTGAAGTGGTATAGTCATCACTACTTTGGCTAGTTAAAACACGCTCAATAACATTTTCATCAAGTTTATTATACTTCGCAAAATGCTTTAAAAGCATGGTAATTCGGCGATCAAACTCTTCAAGCAATTCTTCATCGCCAAAGGCTTTAATTTTATTTCCGCGGGCAACAATTTTTAATTTAGGAAAATATTTTTTTAGGAGTACAATATTGGCGTTTTGAGCTCCAAAGAATTCTTTTGGAGTAATTTCTTCAAGTTCGATAATGATTTCGTTCAAAGGCGTAAATTTTTTTTAAAACTTCATCTGATATAATTGAAAATTATGCGCAGACAGATGAAATGATTTATTAGATTTGTATCTCACACTTGTGAAACTCAAAAATACATAATTTTGAGCGACCTAACGTTAAAAACATATCAACAATTTGCCAATGGCAATCATCACTTTAACAACCGATTTTGGAGAAAAAGATCACTTTGCTGGCGCGACTAAAGGCGCAATTTACAGTGAACTTCCAGATGTTAAAATTGTTGATATCTCACATAATGTTTCACCATTTAATATTCCAGAGGCGGCATATATTATTCAAAATGCATACAAGAGTTTTCCTAAAGGCACCATTCATATTATAGGCATAGATTCTGAGATTAACCCAGAAAACAAACACATTGCTTTAAAATTAGATGACCATTATTTTATTTGCGCAAACAATGGGATTATGAGTATGATTTGCTCTGAAATTGCTCCAGAAAAAATTGTAGAAATTAATATTCATGATAAAATACAAACCAGTTTCCCTGTTTTGGATGTGTTCGTAAAAGTGGCTTGCCATATTGCTCGTGGTGGTACTTTGGAAATTATTGGAAAAACTATACACAGTATTAAACCCATAAAAAATATTGTTCCGTTTGTTAATGACGAAAAAACTCAAATTGTGGGTAGCGTTATTTATATTGATAATTACGGTAATGTGGTAACCAATATTAAACGTAGTTTTTTTGAAATTGTGCAAAAAGGACGCTCTTTTGAAATTTCGGCTCGTAATTATAAATTCAAAAAAATACATCATAAATATAGTGACATCGTCAATTTTGAAATTCCAGATGAGAAACGACAAGATGAAGGTCGAGGTTTAGTCGTTTTTAATTCAGGAGATTTTTTAGAAATTGCACTTTATAAAAGCAATAGTATTACCGTTGGAAGCGCTTCGTCTTTAATGGGCTTAGGTATTATGGATACGGTGAGTGTTAACTTTAATAAAGAATAATTTATGTTAGTACGCATTGTGAAAATGGGTTTTTACGAACAGAATGTTGCTGTTTTTTTAGAACATTTTGAGGCCAATAAAAATAAAATACGAGCTTTTGAGGGCTGCAATTTTTTAGAATTATATCGCGATAAGAATGATACAAATATTTTTTTTACATACAGTTATTGGGAATCTGTTGACGCTTTAGAAAATTATAGAAAATCAGATATATTTACTAATGTTTGGGCTAAAACCAAACCGCTTTTTAATGTAAAACCTGAGGCTTGGAGTGTTGATAAATTAGAAAGTTTGAAATAATTAAAAAATAAATCGTCATTGCCAGACAAATTAATAAATTTGTTGAAGCAATTTCATAAATAGAAAAGATGACTTCGTCGATAAATTCTCTTAAAGACGTAAAACAAAATAATTAATGGTAGCCATACTTAAAAAAGAAATAAACGCATTTTTCGCATCGCCAATTGGCTATCTAGTTATTGCTATATTCCTAGTATTAAACGGACTTTTTTTATGGCTTTTTAAAGGTGAATTTAATATTCTTGATTATGGCTTTGCCGATTTATCATCCTTCTTTTTACTCGCACCTTGGATTTTAATTTTCCTAATTCCTGCGGTAACTATGCGCAGCTTTTCTGATGAAAAAAAACAAGGCACTTTAGAACTTTTGTTAACCAAACCCATATCGCACATTAATATTATTTTGGGTAAATATTTAGGGGCGTTTATTCTAATTTTAATAGCGCTTTTACCAACTTTAATTTATGTTTATACCGTTTACCAATTAGGAAATCCTACTGGTAATCTAGATGTTGGCAGTACTTTAGGCTCATATTTTGGTTTGCTTTTTTTAGTTGCCGCTTATACAGCCATTGGCATTTTTACATCTACACTATCCGATAATCAAATCGTTGCTTTTATTACTTCAGTTTTTCTGTGTTTTTTGTTTTACATTGGTTTTGAAGGGATTGCAGACTTTACTTCAAGTGATTTTATAAATCAATTAGGCATGAGTTTACATTATAAAAGTATGAGTCGTGGTGTTTTAGATACCCGAGATATTATTTACTTTTTGAGTATTACCATTTTCTTTTTAATGTTAACAAAACTGAATTTAACAAAAGAACACAAATGATTATAACCCCACTATTTGTTATATTTTTAATCATTGTTTTTGTTTTGATATGGCTGTTTACAAATACTATAGACAAACGGAAATGGGTGTCACTTTTAATTAGTTTGGTATTAACACCGCTCGCCTATTTTTTTGTTTTTTATCCTATTTTGAATATTTTTAGTAGCTATCATCATGAAAAATATTTTGATGCTGAAGCTTGGAAAAAAAAACCAGCTTTTCGTTATGAAATGGCAAAATATGTAAAAAGTGAACTTCTTACTGAAAAATCAAAAGAAGACGTTGAATTACTTTTAGGCGAACCCGAATGGTTTGGGTGGAATGATAGTATTAAAGCAAATTCTCCCGAACTATGGAACTACAATTTAGGCTTTAAACCTGGCGCTTTGAATAACATGCAAGAATGTGTTGAAATTGAATTTAAAAAAAATATTGTTACAACAATTAAACAATATCAATTAGAAAAAACTTTTGAATAAAAACATAAAATATATAATCCTGCTCATAATCGTTTTAATAGCCGTTAACCTAATTAGTTATTCGGTTTTTAAGCGTTTTGATTTAACCGAAGATTCAAGATACACGTTAAGCGACGCAACGCTAAAAATTATAGAAGATACTGAGTCTCCATTAATTATTGATGTGTTTTTAGAAGGCGAAGATTTTCCATCGGAATTTAGAAGGCTTCAAAATGAAACCAAACAATTACTCGAAGAATTTTCATCGGAAAACAAGAATGTTATTTTTAATTTCTTCAATCCTTTAGAAGACGAAGCGAATAGAGATATCATCATTCAACAATTAACACAGCGTGGTTTAAAGCCGATGCAACTTAGTATTGCCGAAAACGGAAAGTCATCTCAAGCCATTATATTTCCTTGGGCATTGGCGAGTTATAATAACCAAACTGTTACTATTCCTTTAATTAAAAATAAAATTGGCGCATCACAACAAGAGTTAGTAACAAATTCTGTGCAACATTTAGAATATGCTTTTGCGGATGGTTTTAGCAAACTCATCAATCAGAAAGGTAAAAAAATCGCCATTTTAAGAGGCAACAAACAATTAGAAGACAAATACATTGCAGACTTTGTTAAAAAAATAGGTGAATATTATTTTATAGCACCTTTTACGCTAGATAGTGTGGTTTCAAATCCGGAAAAAACACTGAACGATTTAAATAAATTCGACCTCATTATCAATGCAAAACCTACAGAACCTTTTACAGAGGAAGAAAAATTAGTTCTGGATCAATTTACAATGAATGGTGGTAAAAGCTTATGGTTGATTGATGCCGTTGCCATGGAAAAAGATAGTCTATACAATGCATCTGGAAAGAATTTTGCGATGCCTAGAGATTTAAACCTCACAGATTTCTTTTTTAAATATGGTATTCGTATCAACCCAGTTATAGTCAGTTCACTCTACTCTGCGCCAATTACTTTAGCTATGGGCGAAGGTAGCGAATCGCAATTTCAGCATTTAAAGTGGCCGTATTCGCCATTGGCAGGTTCAAGTAGCAATCATCCTATCGTTAATAATTTAAATTTGGTGCGTTTTGATTTCGCAAACCAATTAGATACTTTAAAAAACTACATCAAAAAAACGATTCTTTTAGAAACTGCACCTTTAACAAAATTAGAAGGAACACCAAGAGAAGTAAGTTTAGATTTGGTTACCCAAGAACAAGATCCGACTATCTTTAATAAAGGTAATCAAACGCTTGCGGTTTTATTAGAAGGTGAATTTAGTTCGGTTTATGCTAATCGTATCAAGCCTTTTAAAATTTCAGAAGAAAAAAACAAAAGTTCATTTACTAAAATGGTAATTATTGCCGATGGCGATATTATTAAAAATGATGTGGTTAGAAATGCACCTCAAGAACTCGGTTTTGATCGTTGGACTGGTAAAAATTATGGCAACAAAGAATTTTTATTGAATACCATTAATTACTTACTTGACGATAACGGACTTATAAACATTCGATCCAAAGAAATAGCTGTTGCCTTTTTAAATCAGGAAAAAATAGCAAAAGAAAAAACCAAGTGGCAATTGATAAACATTGCATTACCACTGGTATTATTAGCACTTTTTGGATTCTTTTTTAATTACCTCAGAAAGAAAAAATACACAACTTAAATGTTAATAAGTTTGTTTCCAAATATAGACTGTTTGGGATATCTTTGTAAGGAGTATTTTCTAAACTAAAACGCATTTTTATAGATGAAATTTATAGTATCTAGCACATATTTATTAAAGCAATTACAAGTTTTAGGTGGCGTTATTAACAGCTCGAACACCTTACCTATTTTAGATAATTTCCTATTTGAATTAGACAACATGAGTTTGACTGTTTCTGCAAGTGATTTAGAAACCACAATGGCATCTACTTTAGATGTTGAAAGTGACAGTAAAGGAAGTGTTGCCATACCTGCACGCTTGTTATTGGATACTTTAAAAACCTTTCCTGAGCAGCCTTTAACCTTTGTTATTGAAGATAATAATACCGTTGAAATTAGCTCAAATCATGGTAAATATGCATTAGCTTACGCCGATGGAAATGAATTTCCAAAAGCTGTTGCTTTAGAAGATCCAAGTAAAACAGTTATTGTTGGTGATGTTTTAGCTACCGCAATTAGTAAAACTATCTTTGCTGCTGGAAATGATGATTTACGCCCAGTAATGAGTGGCGTGTTTTTTCAGTTTTCAACTGAAGGTTTAACGTTTGTGGCTACTGATGCTCATAAATTAGTAAAATATACTCGCGAAGATGTAAAAGCTAATCAAGTTGCTGAGTTTATTATGCCTAAAAAACCTTTAAATCTTTTAAAAGGTATTTTAGCTGCTAGTGAAGAACATGTTACCATTGAATACAATGAAAGTAATGCAAAATTCACTTTTGAAAATTCTGAATTAATTTGTCGCTTAATTGATGGGAAATATCCAAATTACGAAGCGGTAATTCCTAAAGAGAATCCAAATAAATTAGTGATTGATCGTACTCAGTTTTTAAACTCTGTACGCCGTGTTAGTATTTTCTCAAATAAGACAACACACCAAATACGTTTAAAAATTGCTGGTGCAGAATTAAATATTTCTGCTGAAGATGTTGATTATAGCAATAAAGCTGAAGAACGTTTAACTTGTGATTACCAAGGCGATGATATGCAAATTGGTTTTAACTCACGTTTTTTTACCGAAATGCTGAATAATTTAAATTCAGACGAAGTACAACTTGAAATGAGTATGCCAAATAGAGCAGGTATTTTAACACCTGTTGATGGATTGGATGAAGGCGAACACATTACGATGTTGGTAATGCCTGTGATGTTGAATAGTTAAAATTTCTTCTAATACAAATAATTAAAAATACAAGCTTCGTCATTTAGCGTAGTCCTTATGTTTTATAATTATTAGTTAAACTTGACATTTTAACTTCTTATATAAAGCATTAATCAAACCTTTTCCAAAACCTACCTCGAATAGTTGGGAGATTCCTTGGTAATCGTTACATCATGCGGATGACTTTCATTAATCCCACTAGCTGTTATTTTTACAAACTGTCCAGTTTCTTTTAAGGTTTCTATATCTTTTGCTCCACAGTATCCCATACCTGCACGTAACCCACCAATAAATTGATGAATGCTTTCGTATAAATCACCTTTGTAGGGTACACGACCAACAATACCTTCAGGTACTAATTTTTTAATATCATCTTCTACATCTTGGAAATAACGGTCTTTACTGCCTTCTTTCATAGCTTCTACAGAACCCATACCACGATACGATTTAAATTTTCGTCCTTCGTAAATTATGGTTTCACCAGGAGATTCTAAAGTACCTGCCAAAAGCGACCCTAACATAACGGTATCTGCCCCTGCCGCGATAGCTTTTGGAATATCACCTGTATAACGAATACCACCATCTGCAATTACTGGAACTCCACTGCCTTTTATTGCCGCAGCAACTTCTAAAACCGCTGAAAACTGAGGAAAACCTACACCTGCAACCACACGAGTTGTACAAATAGATCCAGGACCAATTCCAACTTTAACAGCATCTGCACCTGCGGCTACTAAATATTTAGCAGCTGATCCTGTGGCAATATTTCCAACTATAACATCAAGTTTTGGAAATTTTGCTTTTATTTCTTTTAAAACATCCACCACTCCTTTTGTATGCCCATGTGCTGTGTCAATAACTACGGCATCAACTCCTGCGTTAACCAAGGCTTCTGCTCTTTCAACAGCATCAGCAGTCACACCAATTGCTGCAGCAACCCGTAAACGACCATATTGATCTTTATTAGCATTTGGTTTTTGACTGAGCTTCGTGATATCTCTGAAGGTAATTAATCCAGATAATTTAAAATTATCATCAACAATCAATAATTTTTCAATTTTGTGTTGTTGAAGGATTTTTTCAGCATCTTGTAAAGACGTTCCAACTGCTGCAGTTACCAAATTTTCACTGGTCATAACTTCAATAATTGGTCTTTTATTTTCATGCTCAAAACGTAAATCACGATTTGTAACAATACCTTTCAAAATTCCATCTTCATCAACAATAGGAATACCACCAATGCCATATTCAGCCATATATTTTTTGGCATGTTTAACTTTTGCCGTTAATGGCAGCGTAACAGGATCGATAATCATGCCGCTTTCTGCACGTTTTACTTTTCTAACTTTCATGGCTTGCGCCTCGATAGACATATTCTTATGTAATACACCAATACCGCCCTCTTGCGCCATAGCTATAGCCATTTTGCTTTCGGTTACCGTATCCATTGCCGCCGAAATAATAGGCACATTTATGGTAATGTTTCGTGTAAACTTTGTTTGAATATTAACCTCTCTTGGTAGTACTTCTGAAAAAGCTGGAACTAGTAAAACGTCGTCGTAGGTTAAACCTTCTCCCAGTATTTTGTTTTCGTGTGCAGTCATGTTGCAATTACAGTTATAATTGCATGCAAATATACAACTAAAATCTAAGTTTTAAATATTAATATTTATGAGCTTAATGTTAAGAATTCTAAACTAGTGATAACCCAAAATAAAATTATCAATATTTTTTTGAATCTGAAATAATTGGTTATCAAAGTTTTATGTTTTCTTATTTTTATTTATTCTAAATAAACTTTGGAAATGTGAAATTCATATGTATATTTGCAGTCGAAAAACAACCTTATTTTTAATCAGTCTAAATAAAATGAAGATCAAAATCACCCTATTTTTACTAGTAATCACAGGAATATTAAACGCACAACAATCGAAAAAAGAAGTCGAAAACGATTCTGTTCAAAAACTGGATAAAGTTTTAATAAATGCACAAGTTATTTTTGGAAGTAAATACGAAGCTAAAAATAGAACAGGGTCATCCTATTATATTTCTCCTGAAGAAATTAAAAAATTTAATTATGCCGATATTAACCGTCTTTTGAGAACCGTTCCTGGTGTGAATATTTACGAAGAGGATGGTTTTGGATTACGACCAAACATAAGTTTACGTGGTACATCGCCAGAACGAAGCGCTAAAATTTCTATTATGGAAGATGGTGTTTTAATTGCGCCTGCGCCTTATAGTGCACCTGCTGCTTATTACTTTCCGTCGGTTGCCAGAATGCAAGCTGTTGAAATTTTAAAAGGTAGTAGCCAAATTCAATATGGTCCATTTACAACTGGTGGTGCTATTAACTTAGTTAGTACGCAAATTCCAGATGCATTTCAAGGGTCGTTAAGGACAAGTTATGGTAGTTTTAATACAGGACAAACCCATGTTAAAATTGGCGATAGTAAAACAAACTTTGGTTATTCGATAGAATATTTAAATCTAAATTCTGATGGATTTAAAAACTTACCAGATGGCAGTAACACTGGTTTTGATAAAAACGATGTTGTTGCTAAATTTAGATTAAACTCAAACCCCGAAGCCATTGTTAAACAGTCCGTTAACTTTAAGTTTCAATATGCTGATGAAGTTTCAAATGAAACCTATTTAGGATTAACACAAAACGATTTCGATGCAAATCCTTTTGATAGATACGCGAGTTCGCAAGAGGATAAAATGACAAACGACCATATTCAATTTATGGTTACTCATAAATTAGATTTCACTAAACAATTCAGAATTACCACAAATGCTTACTATAATGGCTTTTCAAGAAATTGGTATAAATTAAATGATGTGGTTTTTAATGGCGATAAAGTGGGCATTGCTTCCATAGTGAATAATCCTGATGATTATCCAAATTACATGACTATTGTAAATGGGTCGTCAAATTCTGACGCTGATGCGCTTCTTGTAAAAGCCAATAATAGAGATTATATATCAAAAGGTGTGCAAACTAAGTTTGATTATCACTGGTCTGGTGCAAATGTATTTCACGATTTAGAAATTGGTTTACGCTACCATTACGATGAAGAAGACCGTTTTCAATGGGTTGATGGATATAATATTTTAGATGGAAATATGAATTTAACATCTAACGGCACACGAGGCGGGGACGCAAATAGAATAAGTAGTGCAAAAGCTTTTGCTGCATCTGCATTATACAAATTGAAATACAAAAACTTAACTTTAACTCCAGGTATTCGCTACGAAAATATTAGATTAAATAGAGAAGATTTTGGCAAAAACGATTCAAGTAGAACGGGTTCAGATTTATCTACAAGAGAGAATACTGTAGATGTTTTTATCCCTGGAATAGGCTTCAATTACAAATTTAATGCAAATACTTCTATCTACGGAGGTGTGCATAAAGGATTTTCACCACCAGGAAACGAACCTGGACAAAAAGCTGAAGAAAGTATTAATTATGAAATAGGATCTCGATTTAATTTAAAAGGACTTCGCGGTGAATTAGTTGCGTTTTATAACGA
>JBAQZZ010000186.1:0-5215 GCA_049791475.1 Flavobacteriaceae bacterium
TGACGAGAAATCTTATAATAATGAGATTCCTCTTCGTGCCTCATTCGGAATGACAAGCCCTTCTCTAAAAAAGAATTTCATTCTTTTGTTCAAACTATGGATTTCAAATCCATAGTGGTTTATTTTATTAACTTTTTAGGTTTTTAAACCCCGAAAAAGTTTAAAAAACAGACCGAACGATTTTTTATGAATACGCACAAATTTGACATCCCACCTTGCAGGTCTTGCAAACAGAGGGATTATATGGATTCTAAATTTATGTTAGGTAATTTTTATCATGTACTCATACCAATTTTATTAAAAACCAAAACTCAAAGCTTTAAAAACATATCCTTTATCACTAAAAAACCTCAATACTTTAGGTAATGTATATTGCATATTTTTTGACGCTTTAACACTATCATGAAATACAACAATGCTTCCGCTTTTTGCTTTTGAAATCACATTGTTTAAGCAGGTTTCCCGTGTGACGTTTTTATCCCAATCAAAAGACAACACATCCCACATAATTATTCTATAACCTAATGTCATTAAATTTTTCCCTTGCTTTGGAGTTATTTGTCCATAAGGTGGACGGAAAATATTAACGATTAACGATTGATGATTTGAGATTTCAGAATTTGGAATTTGAAGATTGATAATATTTTGTGCGTCTTCAATATTTTTTAAATAATCTTTAGTTTTTGTTTTCCAACCTTTAATATGGTTTTGGGTGTGGTTTCCAATTACGTGGCCCTGGTTTAATATATTTTTAAAAATTTCTGGATGTTTTTTAATATTATCGCCAATACAAAAAAAAGTAGCTTTGGCATCAAATTTTTTTAAAGTATTTAATGTCCATTCTGTTATTTCTGGTGTAGGGCCATCATCGAAAGTGAGATAGATGGTTTTTTCAGTTGAAGGGATGTCCCAAACATAATTTGGGAACATCTTTTTTGCAACTAATGGCGTTTTTATAGGTGTTAAGGTCATGCCTTAATCTAAAAATTAATTAGCACTATCTAACTGCAAATTGTTATTTACAGGAATATCTCTATCTATTCGGATGTCATCTTCTGGTTCATCATCTCCGTAAAAATGTCTGAAAGATCTCAAATAATTATTAAATATATCACCTTCAGATTCGGCAAATTCTATATCATAATCAATTAAAACATCTATTAAGCCCTTGTAACGTTGAATATCGGTATAAATATCTTCGAATAAACGTTCTTGATTGTCTATTTTTAAACTGCTATAATAGGCCAGATTTTCTTGATATTTTTTAGCAACATCTTTAAATAATTGTCTTGCTTTTTCTTTGTTATTAACTTCGTAGTAAGTTCTAATATAAGGCTCTAAAAGCGTATAATATCCAAAGTATTCAACAGGCATATTATCCATAGCTATGTCTGCTATTTCTTCAGCTTTATCAAGTTTTTCTTCGTTAATTAAATTCTCAGTTAAACGGGCTAAGTTACCACGATAGGTTATTGAGTTTTTACGTGTCTCAACATCATGGTAAATGTCTGGGCTTCCACTATTGCCCCAATCCCATTTTTTAACTTTTTCGTACATGAGGTCGGTGTCTACACGTCCCATATCAAATGGATTGTTTCTATCTACTTTTGTTTTTATAGGCACCAATTTATAGCACATACCATCTAGTTGTAAATAGTCTTTCATCCAGATATAATCATCATCACCAAAGCTACCTCCTGTAAAGTAAATAGGGCGTTTCCACTCGTTATTGGCAACAATATCTAGCATCAATAATCTGTTTTTATAGAGTGCGCCACCTGTTATATTGATATCAATATAAGGTACAATTTTATCTGCATCTTCAGGTTTTACAATACCAAATTTTAAAGCATTTTCTTTATTTACAGGAAATCTTAAATACGGGGTTGGTAAATATGTTGAATTTAAATCTTGACTTCTTACTTGCGAAATATCAACACCTTGTTGTTGTAAAACATATTTATATTTTGTTTTAGGATTATCACTTGCAATAAAGTCTAAAAACTGCTTCACATATAAAGTATCTTGAATTACCGGTTCTATAATGATGTAATCGTTGGTACCATATTTATACAAATCATGTGTAAGTTGAGAAGGCACAGGGTCGCTTTCATAAGCTTTACGTTTCATTTGGTCTATATACCAATCGGTTTGAAATAAACTGGTATTAATAACTCGAACATCTGTTCTGTAGCCTTCAATTTCTTGGGCATACCAAAGCGCAAAGGTGTCATTATCTCCAATAGTAAATAAAATAGCGTTTTCTGCACAGGAATCTAAGTACATTCTTGCCATGGCTCTGGCGGTGTATTTATCAGATCTATCATGATCGTCCCAATTGTTTGCAGCTAATATTCCAGGAACCAATATTAAACACATCACAGTAACTATTGGAGCTGCGAGTTTTTTAGGCACATATTTTTTAAGAAAATCATAAATAGCATAAACGCCGAAACCAATCCAAAGGGCAAATACATAGTACGAACCAACTACTGAGTAATCTCGTTCGCGAGGTTCAAACGGACGCACATTGGTATATACTTGAATGGCTATTCCTGTAAAAAGGAAAAACACTAGCATGGTCCAAAATGTTTTTTTGTCTTTATTAAACAAAAAGAAGAAACCAACTAGTCCTAAAATTAAGGGTAACAAATAGTAAGTGTTTCGAGCTTTATTGTTTTTAATATCGCTTGGTAAATTGTCTTGCGAGTAGCCTAAGTGCCATTCGTCTATTAGTTTTATTCCAGTAATCCAGTTTCCATGATTATCATAACGTCCTTGAATATCGTCTTGTCTTCCAGAAAAATTCCACATAAAATAACGCCAATACATGTAGCCTAATTGATACTCAAACATGTAAACGATGTTGCTTGCTAATGATGGTTTTTCTATATCAATGGAACTTTTTTCTTTTTTTAAGAAATTATTATAATCTTCATAATCAACATTACCTTTTGCGACTTCATTTTTAAAATCATTAATCTGCGCTTTGTATTTAGTAATCTCATTTAGAGCATATGCATTAGCTTGTTCTTCGGGATATCCTGCATTAATAGCGCTTCTGTAAAAAGAATTCTGAGTATCTGGCTTTACTTTAAAATCTAAAAACCCTGAAAACATCATATAGTTTTCGGCATGTTCTCCACTCCACATTCGCGGTAAAATAGAAGCATGGTCAGAATTGTAATTTTGTTTAGCGTTTTTGTAATCGTTTACAATAACATATTCACCTTTTTCTTCATCTTTTTCGTATTTAGGTTTGTCATCGATATACGGATTGTTTTTATCTAAATAAGCGTATTGATCTGTGAATTGCGGACCGTAAAACAAGTGTGTTTCAGGATATTGTTCTAAATTGTAATACGCCAATAATTCTCTAGCACTCGACGGGTTATTTTCATTAATAACCACATTAGCATTGGCTCTAATAGGTAGCATTAACCAAGTAGAAAACCCAATAATTACAAAGGTTAAACAAAGAATTCCAGTATTTAAATGGGTGTATTCTTTTTGTTTGGTATACTTTAAAGCGTAAAAAATAATAGCCACTAAAACTATGCCTGCAATTACAGAGCCTGAGTTAAAAGGAAGCCCAATACTATTTACAAAAAAGATTTCAGAAACACTAAATATTTTAAGAATATTAGGCGCTAATAATTTAAAAACGAACAATAGAACACCAACGGAAACCACATTCGCAATGATGAAATTTTTAATAGTGATGTCTTTATAGTTTTTGAAATAATAAATAAGCCCGATAGCTGGAATGGTTAATAAACCCATAAAGTGAACTCCAAAAGAGAGCCCAATAACAAAGGCAATTAAAATGAGCCAACGGTTGCCACGAGGTTTATCCATCTCTTGTTCCCAGCGCAATCCTAACCAAAACAAAATAGCCATAATTAATGTAGCCATGGCATAAACTTCCGTTTCAACAGCATTAAACCAGAATGAATCTGTAAAAGTAAATGCTAAACTGCCCACTAAACCGCTTCCTAAAATAGCGAGTGATTTATTTTTATCGTCATCATCTTTATTTCCAACCAGTTTTTTAAGTAATAAAGTTATAGTCCAAAACATAAATAAAATGGTAAATGCACTAGATACAGCACTCATCATATTCATCATCCAACCAATTTGAGAAGGTTCAAAAGCAAAAACTGAGAAAAATGCGCCAAACATTTGAAATAATGGGGCTCCTGGTGGATGTCCAACTTGTAATTTAGAAGCTGTTAAAATATATTCGCCTGCATCCCAGAAACTTACGGTAGGTTCTACGGTTAAACTGTATGTAATAAGTGCTATTAAAAAAGAGAACCAACCTAAAATGGTATTCCATTTTTTATAGTTGAAATGTGCCATGTATATCTTTGTTTGTTTGCTTTGGCGAATTTAATAATAAATATGAAATGAGACCTAACTATTTAGTTTGTCTTAACATATATTACTTACGCTAAACGATATTTAGATAAAAATCTTTAATTTATTTTAAAGAAACGTGTAGTATTGAAGATTATTTTTAAAAAAATACTTGCTCAAATAAAATATTGTTTTAAATTTGCATCCTCGTAACAAGAATGGCCTATGGTGTAACTGGTAACACGTCAGTTTTTGGTACTGAAGAGTATAGGTTCGAGACCTATTGGGCCAACTTAAATCACCCTAATTATGAAAATAGTTAGGGTTTTTTTTATTTTTAATTATTTGGGCGTTACCACTCCCGATAGCTATCGGGAGGTCGGGCTTTTCGTTCCAAGTCCTCGCTCCCAAAAGGTCGCTGTGGGCTATCCACTTCAATCCCTAACGCAAACCAGAACTCTATTCATATTATATATTCAAAAAGTTACACCGAGAAAAACAGAGAACTGCAGAGTTGCACAGAGAAATCAAAACAAAACAACAAGCATTTGGAATTTTAATTTAAAAACTAGAATATTGTAAGAAGTATAAAACGCCCTGTGAATCTCAGTGAAAACTCTGCGAATCTCAGCGTAACAGCATTTTCTCTGCACCTTTGCAAGAAAATATTTTAAATCATAACTTTAACTAAATACAATTCTGTTTATCAGCTAGTTAAAATCAAGTTTGGCTCTAGTTTAAAATAGGTATTATGCTTGAATCGCCTAAATTTAAAAGTTTTGAGATTGATCGATTTTAAAAATCACATACAAATACACTAAATAATTAATTTTATTTGCAATTATCAACACTATTT
>JBAQZZ010000187.1:0-1775 GCA_049791475.1 Flavobacteriaceae bacterium
AAATAGTGTTGATAATTGCAAATAAAATTAATTATTTAGTGTATTTGTATGTGATTTTTAAAATCGATCAATCTCAAAACTTTTAAATTTAGGCGATTCAAGCATAATACCTATTTTAAACTAGAGCAATAAAAATGTAGAGCATACTCTAAATTATCAATGCTAATATAAACTAGCTTGCTGATTTTTAAAAAATCAGTAAGCCTTAAATACACAATTTTTGGTTTTCGACCTTTTTCAGGTCAAAATAATCCCGATAATTATCGGGACGGCGAAATACCTCTATGTCCCGATAGCTATCGGGATGCCTCGAGGATAGTTGGTTTCAAAAAATTCTTTATTACCTTCGCTTACAGATAATTTTAAGTATTTCATTTTGAACGAAACAAAAATCGGATTAGGTTTAGCAGCATTAGGCAGACCCGAATACATAAATATTAGAACGGATAACGCTATTGATAAATCTGAAGAAGCTTTTAAACAAAACACGCTTCGTGTTTTAGATTACGCTTATCAAAAAGGTATTCGCTATTTCGATACGGCGCCATCTTACGGAAAAGGAGAAGCGTTTCTTCAAGAATGGAATAACTTAAATAAATATAACGATGTTATTTTAGGTACGAAATGGGGATATACTTATGTGGCCAATTGGGAATTGGGTTACGCAGGTAAACACGAAATTAAAGAGCATTCTCTTGATAAACTAAACGAACAATGGAAAATCTCTAAAAACCTATTACCCAAATTAAAAATATACCAAGTACATTCTGCTACTTTTGAAAGTGGCATTCTTAAAAACCAGCCTGTTTTAAACAAACTCAACGACCTAAAAACAGAATTTAATTTACAAATTGCTATTTCTACAAGTGGCGCAAATCAAAAAGATATTATTGAAGAGGCTTTAAAAATTGAGATTAATAACCTACCGTTGTTTGATAGTTTTCAAGTGACTTATAATGTTTTAGAACAGTCTACAATTTCAATTTTAAAAACATTAAAACAACGTAATAAAACCATTATCATTAAAGAAGCTTTAGCAAATGGGAGAGTATTTAATGCTAATTTACAGTCAACTCAATTAGAAAATCTTTCAAAAAAATATAATGTTGGAATCGATGCTCTTTCACTTCGTTTTGTGATGGATAGTTTACAACCCAATTATGTTTTAAGTGGTGCATCAAACACATCGCAATTAGAACAAAACCTAAAAGCTTTAGATTTTAAACTTACCAATGAAGACATAAATAGTTTGACACACTTGAAGAGTAATTCAGAAATTTACTGGAGCAACCGAAATAAATTGAAATGGAATTAATAAAACAAATACCATTACATATTTAAATAATCGACAAAATGTATATTTATTAGATAAAATACCTTTTTAAAAACTAATTACTAGCGTAGGTAAAATAATAAAAGTATTTTTGAAAAAAACCAAACATAAATGAAAAATTCCTACATTATTATTGCTCTATTCTTTATAAGTTTAATTACACAAGCCCAAAAAATTAAAAAAGGAGAAGTTTTTATCAGTAAAAATAAAGTTGCTTCTATTAATAAAATAAAAGAAGATGGTAAAAAGTATTACCTTATACAGGATGCCAATGGTAATAACTTTTGTAAGGCAGAAGAAACATATTACACATCTATACTATTTCATTCAGATAAAGAGCTTCCTTACAGACTTTTTTATGATTATAAGTTGAAAGATTCTTTAATAATTAGTAAAAAAAATTATTGGCTTAGCGAAAAAAGAACCATAGAATATTTAATGG
>JBAQZZ010000188.1:0-9013 GCA_049791475.1 Flavobacteriaceae bacterium
AAAATGTTGTTCTTACGTTGCTTTTAAAAGACAAATTGTTGCGTTCTGTAACTGGAAGTGCATCAATATCTGCACGAAGTGCTATCACTTTTCCGGGGTTATTTCCTTTTAAAATCCCTACAACACCTGTTTTTGCAATACCTGTTTGAACTTCAATTCCTAAAGATTTTAAATGTTTAGCAATTTTTTCGGCAGTTTTAAACTCTCTGTTCGATAATTCTGGATTTTGATGAAAATCTCGTCGCCACTCAATCACTTTAGATTCAATATCGGTAAAATTTTTGTCAATAGAATTTTGTGCATAAGAAAACGAATAGCATAAGAGCGCTAGGACTAAAATATATTTCATGTTTTTCTAAAATTTAATAAATTGATAATTATTATTTTGATATTGTAAAAGCGCAGTCATTGCAGAGAGCGCAAACTTAACATTAGTATTAACATCAGATTTGGAAACATTTCTAGAATTTGCAGTTTGGCCACACATAATAATATCAACTCCAGCAGCATTTAACTGGTTTAGTAATTCTGAATTGGGATTCTTATAGTTGTATTTTTTCAGATAAACAGCATCATTAAGCATATCTTTCCATGCTGCACCATGCACAGTAATTGCAACTTTTAACTGGCTAGGTTTCATCCCAGCATCAGCATGCATATTTAAAAAACGAGCTGCAGTAACTAGATAGCTATTAATTTGAGTTTTATCTTCTGGACTTTTAGAAACATCAAAAATAACTTTTAGTGTTGCGTTTGTATCGGTTTTTATTTCTGGATTTTCTACTTTAAAAGTTTCACCAAAGTCAGGTATTATTTTGCCCTTTATTCTTTCACTTTGAGCAAATCCCATGAAGTTATTAAATATAAATGCTAAGGCGAGTATGCATAACTTTCTCATTTGTTAATTTTCCATAAATATATTTATATAATATTGGATATCAAATTTTATATAGATTGTTTATAATTATTAATAAATCCACTTAGTAAAAAGCATAACATTGGTTAATTTCACAACTTAAAATAAAACGAATTGGAGAAGTATTTAAGTCAGTTAAACGATGCACAGTTAGAGCCAACCATTCAAATTGATGGGCCTATGATTGTAATTGCTGGAGCAGGTTCTGGTAAAACAAGGGTGTTAACGTATCGTATAGCTTACATGATGAGCAAAGGGATTGACCCATTTAATATTTTATCATTAACGTTTACTAATAAAGCAGCGCGCGAAATGAAAGAGCGTATTGCTACTATTGTTGGTGCTAGTGAAGCGAAGAATTTATGGATGGGAACATTTCACTCCGTTTTTGCTAGAATTTTACGTAGTGAAGCTGATAAATTAGGGTATCCAAGCAATTTTACGATTTATGACACGCAAGATTCAGATCGATTGATAGCTTCTATTATAAAAGAAATGAGTCTTGATAAAGATATTTATAAGTATAAACAAGTTCGTTCTAGAATTTCATCTTATAAAAATAGTTTGATTACGGTGCGCGCTTATTTTCAAAACCCAGAGTTAAAAGAGGCTGATGCGATGGCACGCAGACCAAGAATGGGTGATATTTATAAAGAATATGTAGCGCGTTGTTTTAAAGCGGGCGCGATGGATTTTGATGATTTACTCTTGAAAACTAATGAGTTATTAACACGTTTCCCTGAGGTATTAATGAAATATCAAAACCGATTTAGATATATTTTAGTTGATGAGTATCAAGATACAAACCATTCGCAATATTTAATTGTGAGAGCCTTATCTGATAAGTTTCAAAATATATGTGTGGTTGGTGATGATGCGCAGAGTATCTATGCGTTTCGTGGTGCAAATATTAATAATATTCTGAATTTCCAGAAAGACTATGATGATGTTAAGGTGTTTCGATTAGAGCAGAATTACCGCTCTACCAAAAATATTGTGAATGCAGCAAATTCTATTATTGATAAAAACCAAACCAAGCTTGATAAAATTGTTTGGACAGCCAATGATGAAGGGGCGAAAATAAAAGTAAATCGGTCATTAACTGATGGTGATGAAGGACGTTATGTAGCAAGTACCATTTGGGAAAATAAGATGCAAAATCAGTTAATGAATAGCGATTTTGCGATTTTATATCGAACCAATGCCCAGTCGCGCTCTATTGAAGATGCTTTACGTAAACGCGATATTCCATATAGAATTTATGGTGGTTTATCGTTTTATCAGCGTAAAGAAATTAAAGATGTCTTGTCTTATTTACGTTTAATTATAAATCCAGCCGATGAGGAAGCTTTAAAGCGAATTATTAATTTTCCGCCACGAGGTATTGGACAAACTACCGTTGATAAATTAATTGTTTCGGCAAATGGTTATGGACGAACCATTTTTGAGGTGATGAAAAACATTGATAAAACGGATGTTAAAATTAATTCTGGAACGCGAACTAAACTTCAAAATTTTGTAACACTTATTGAAAGTTATCAGGTTTTAAATCAAACAGCTGATGTTTTTGAACTTGCTGAGCATGTTACAAGAACGACCAATATAATTAAAGAATTTAATAAAGATGGCACACCAGAAGGTGTTGCTAAAATGGAAAATATAGAAGAACTTCTAAATGGTATGAAGGACTTCGTGGAAGGCCAAAAAGAAATTGCTGATACCACAGGGAATCTAGCTGAGTTTTTAGAAGACGTTGCTTTATCAACCGATATTGATGCCGATAAAGGTGATCCAGACCATGTAGCGCTAATGACGATACATTTAGCTAAAGGGCTGGAATTTCCAACCGTTTTTGTAGTAGGTTTAGAAGAAGATTTATTCCCGAGTGCGATGAGTATGAATACGCGTAGCGAACTAGAGGAGGAGCGTCGTTTATTTTACGTGGCATTAACTCGAGCCGAGAAACAAGCGTATTTAACTTATGCCTTATCGCGTTACCGTTGGGGAAAATTAGTAGATTCTGAACCAAGTCGTTTTATTGAAGAAATTGATGAGCAATATTTAGATATTGTAACACCCATTGAAGAACGTCGTTTTAACCCGATGCTTTCTGCTGATATTTTCGGAGATCCCGATAGCTATCGGGAGAGTCCGAATAAAATTAGATATAAGCCTGCTAAACAAGCGACTCTTAAAAAAGGCAATACAAAAAGTGAACCTGTTAAATTTCAGGTAACTACACCAAAAAATTTAAAACCTGTTTCTAAAACTCCCGATAGCTATCGGGATGGAAACACCAACTTATTTGATAGTAAATTAGTAGTTGGAAACGTGGTAAAACACATCCGTTTTGGAACTGGAGAAGTCATGAAAATTGAAGGCACAGGAGCCGATATTAAAGCTGAAATTAATTTTCAGCATGGTGGTATTAAAAAGTTGTTGTTGCGTTTTGCTAAGTTGGAGGTTGTGGGTTGATTATTTAACCATACAAACAGAATTAACATGCCCTTTTCCATCATGTTCTTTCACGGTATTATTGGGGTCATTTATCCACTCGCCATCAACAATAAATTTATAATGGTGTTTTCCGCCAGATAAAGGAACAACATATTTCCAGCCATAATCCATTTTTCGCATTACAAAATCTTGCTCATTCCAGTTGTTAAATGAGCCTGCAAGAATTACTTTTTTAGCATCAGTATAACCTCTAAGTTTAAATGTGGTATATTCTTTTATGTTTATAACAGAGTTATATTCACTATACTCATTTCTAGTTTTATTGTTATTATCTGGGTCTTCCATCCATTGCCCGTCAACAATAAAACGATATTGATAGATGTCAGGTTTCATTTGTAAAGTAAGTTCCCAACCATCATCTGTTTTTTTCATTTCAAAAAGATGCTCATCCCATTTATTAAATGAACCTGCTAAAATTACTTTTTTGGCATCTTCATAGCCTTTTAATTTAAAACTTGCATTTCCATTTTTATCAGGATAAGCGGTGTACATTTTTAAGTTGTAAACACCTTGAATTCTGCGTCCATTTTTTATGGCTTTTGTAGCGTTTGGGTCGTTTTTTGAAGGTTCTGCCCAAAAAGTGTTGTTTATAACAAATTTAAATTCCCATGAAAATTCATCTGTAAAATCGGTAATATTTTTTCTAAGTTCATAAGTGAACTCATCTACTTGTTTCATTTTCCAGTTATCTCTACACCAAAGATTAAACTCTCCAGAAACTACAACATTTTCAATATTAAAGTCATTAAAATCAAGTGTTTGCCCTGTATATTCTCTTGTGAATTTAGAGTACTCCCTGGCGTCAAATGTAAACACGACAGTATCTTTTTCAATTTTATAACCTTTAAATCCATTCTTTTGAGCGAATGAATTAAAACCTGTAAAAATGAAAAGTAAAAATATAATATGTGAAATTAATGGCTTCACTGATGGTTTAATGGGTAATTTATAAAATATAATTTTTCTTTCTGATAATTTATGATGGTTCTTTTTTGAGCGAAAAACTCATAGCCTAAAACACCGTCTAAATCCGTGCCAAAGGCTTCGTTCATTTTATTCAAATTAGTTAAAACAGTATACATAGGACCAAAATATGTAGTTTCACTCAATTTTACACGATGCAATTTCCCTGCCAAAACTTCAATTTTCCTATTACCTATTCCTCTTAAACGTAAACGTTTTTTTGGTATAAAGTACTTAAGAGCGTGTTTATTAATATTTTTATTTATTTGATTAAACTCTGCAGCAGAATCAATACCAAGTCTTACCTTTTGGTAATTAATGGTGGCGTTTACCACAATAGTATGGTTTTTTAGTGTAAAATCTAAACTATCAACTATTTTTTCTAAATATACATTGGCATTCAGTTTGTTGCCAAATTTATCAACCTTAGTAAGTGTTATTTGATTTAAATATAAATCTATAAAAACCTCATAATCTTTTAAAATACTATAACCAATAATACCTAGTAGTTTTATCTTTTTACTTGTTTCAATATGCGATAAATCTATAACATCTGAGTTTCTGTTTTGTAACTTAAAACTGTTTAGTGCAAACTCTTTTATTCTTTTTTGATATGGATTGTCAATGGTTTGCAAAACACCAGAAGTTTGAGAATCTTTTCGCTGACTTTCATATAGATTGGAAAAGTGAACTTTATTTAAAATCATGTTTTCTGAACCTGTATCAATAATAAAATTGCCTTTATTATCCATAAGTTCAGCTTCAACAACTATTAAGTGGTCAATTAACTTAAAGGGAATTCTGGTAGTAAATTCATTTAAAACTTCAGCTTTAGTAAAAAGAATAGGGTTATTTGCAGGAGTTTCCGTTGCATGAATTCTTGGGATGCATAGAATGAAAAATAATATTAAACTGAAAAGTCTTAGCATATATATAAGACTAATTTAAGAATGAAATGTTACATAATATGTTTATAAATAACTATTTATGAAAACTTTAAGTTTTGTCCAGGTATCTAAAAGCTCCAGCCCAACCCAACCGTGTCCGGCATTTTCGTATAAAGTAAACTCATGAGTTACGCCTAAAGTTTGTAATTTATCTCGTAAATCTGTGCCTTGTGTTGTTGGAATTAAAGGGTCTTGACCACCATAAAATAAAATTGTAGGCGGCGCTTGTGCGGTTACTTGATGATACGGGCTAGCTTCTTCCAGAAATGAGAGTGAAGGTTGTTCTCCAAATAAATCTAGTAATTCTTGTAAATCTGGGTTAGTGTTGTTTAAATACGCAGGATCGGTAAAATTTGTTGGCCCGACAATGCTACAAACCATATCTACCTTTTTATTTGTATCAAAAGCATAACTCCATAAAAGTGATAAATGTGCACCAGCGCTGGTGCCCAGAAAGCCAATATTTTCAGAGACTGTATATTTTAACTTATTTTCTTTTAAATAATTAATAACTGAAGTAATATCTTTAATTTGCATGGGGTAAGGACTATTATCAGCATCTGCCAATTTGTAGTTTATATTCACAATAGCTAAGTTGGGGAAGTCTTGACGAATTAAATTTTTAATAGGATTCATGTCACTTTTATCGCCAGATGCCCAACCACCACCATGAACTAATATCATTATTTTAGTTGTTGCGGTTCTATTTGCTGGTAAGTATAAATCAAATTTCTGATTAATGTCGGTCTCATATTCAATATTTAATGCTTCATAATAAACTGAAGGGTCTAAGATATCAACAAGTAATTCTTTTTCGACAGTTTCATTTGAACAACTAGATATGATAATCATAAAAATTAAACCGAAGAAATTCTTTAATAAACCTTTCATAAGAAAAAATAATATTTACTTTGTAAACGTAAACGCAAGATAGTTATTATGGCTGAGTTTGTTAAAATATATGAAGAAAACCCTAATCCTAAAGAGATTGAAAGGGTAGTGGCTATTTTAAAAAAAGGGGGACTTATCATTTACCCAACCGATACCGTTTATGGTTTGGGTTGCGATATTACAAATTTAAAAGCCCTTGAGCGTGTTGCTAGAATTAAGCAGGTAAAATTAGAAAAGGCAAATTTTTCGTTTATATGTCACGATTTAAGTAATTTAAGTGATTATGTGAAACAAATAGATACGTCCACTTTTAAAATACTGAAACGTGCACTACCAGGACCATATACTTTTATTTTACCAAGTTCTAAAAATTTGCCAAATCCTTTTAAAAAGAAGAAAACAGTTGGTATTCGTGTACCTGACAATAATATTGCTTTAGAAATTGTAAAAAAACTTGGAAACCCTATCATATCAACATCTATTCATGATGAAGATGAAGTTATTGAATACACCACAGATCCCGAACTTATTTTAGAAAAATGGGATAATTTGGTTGATTTGGTTATTGATGGAGGCTATGGCGATAATGAGCCTTCAACGGTAATTGATTTATCAGAAGATGTACCTGTAGTTGTCAGAGAGGGGAAAGGAAGTGTAGAGATATTTTAAGAAAGCTCCAATTTTAAAAAAAATAGAGATTAAATATTTTTACAAAATTCCTGTTTTTCAATAGATAAATCTTAGAAGTACATTAGTTTATTTTGATAGTATTAAATTATTTATATTTGGCAGAGTAAACTAAACTAACCAAAAACATTAAATTATGACTGAGGGATTTGAATTTTTGGACTATGCAGTATTTGTAGCATATGCCATTTTAATCTTAGGAGTAGGTTTGTGGGTATCTCGTGAAAAAGATGGTCAACAAAAAACAGCAGAAGATTATTTTTTAGCAAGCAAATCCCTACCATGGTGGGCTATTGGGGCATCTTTAATTGCCGCAAATATATCTGCAGAACAATTTATAGGTATGTCTGGTTCTGGATTTGCTTCAGGATTAGCCATTGCTTCTTATGAATGGATGGCAGCCATAACTCTATTAATTGTTGGTAAGTACTTCTTACCCATTTTTATTGATAAAGGACTCTACACGATTCCAGAGTTTGTTGAAAAACGATTTTCTACTAATTTAAAAACGATTCTTGCCGTTTTCTGGATTGCTTTATATGTTTTTGTAAACTTAACAACGGTTTTGTATTTAGGGGCGTTAGCTTTAGAAACTATTATAGGAATTCCATTAGTTTATGGTGTTATTGGTTTAGCTGCATTTGCAGCTGCTTATTCTTTATATGGTGGTTTATCTGCTGTAGCTTGGACAGATGTTATACAAGTCGTGTTTTTAATATTAGGCGGTTTAGTAACCACTTATTTAGCATTAAATACGGTATCTGGAGGAGAAGGATTTATTTCTGGATTAAATACAGTTTTTGAAGCTGTTCCTGAAAGATTTGAAATGATATTAGATAAATCAAATCCAGAATATAAAAACTTACCAGGTTTAGGAGTTTTAGTAGGCGGTATGTGGGTTGCAAATCTTTATTATTGGGGATTCAATCAATATATTATTCAAAGAACCTTAGCGGCAAAATCATTAAAAGAAGCTCAAAAAGGAATTTTATTAGCAGCTGCATTAAAATTAGTAATCCCATTAATTGTTGTTATACCAGGAATTGCAGCATACGTTATGATTAACGATGCAGAAACAATGACTAGATTAGGTGATGTAGCATTACAAAACCTTCCATCATTAGAGCAAGCAGATAGAGCTTATCCATGGTTATTACAATTTTTGCCAACAGGACTTAAAGGTTTAGCATTTGCAGCTTTGGCGGCAGCCATAGTATCTTCTTTAGCATCTATGCTTAATTCTACTTCTACAATATTCACAATGGATATTTATAAACAATACATAAATAAAAATGCTAGCGATAAAGCTACAGTAAATACAGGTAGAATTTCTGCTTTTGTTGCTTTAGTAATTGCGTGTGTAGTAGCGCCTCTTTTAGGTAATTTAGATCAAGCATTCCAATTTATACAAGAATATACGGGTGTTGTAAGTCCAGGAATATTAGCAGTATTCTTACTTGGTTTGTTTTGGAAAAAAACAACGAACAAAGCAGCAATTGTTGGTGCTTTAGTATCAATTCCGATAGCTATGTATTTTAAAGTTGCACCTAAAGGATGGTCAAATTCTTCTTTCTTTTTAGATGTTCCTTTTATGGATCAAATGGGATATACTTTACTATTAACCATGGTTGTTATTGCTCTTTATAGTTATTTACAACATAAAGGTGCCGATGATGAAAAAGGTATTCCAATTACAAAAGCCTTATTTAAAACAACACCATTATTTAATATTGGGTCGTTTGCAGTACTTTTAATAATAACTGTTTTGTATAGTTTATTTTGGTAAAAAAGTTTAATTGAAAAGAATTCCTCGATCCCGATAGCTATCGGGATGCCTCGGGGTTTCCGCTGAAATTGTCATTTCCGTGAAAACAGGAATCTAAATACAGAATTTTGGTTTTTGACCTTTTTCAGGTCAAAATGACCCCGATAGCTATCGGGACTGCCTCGAGGATAGTTGGTTTCAAAAAATTCTTTATTTATAAAAATTTAAAAACACATCCACAATTTTATTGGATGCGTTTTCTTATAAAAAAATTTAACGAAGTTTACTTGTTTTTATCAATACGATCATAGGCACGAATAAATAATA
>JBAQZZ010000189.1:0-2540 GCA_049791475.1 Flavobacteriaceae bacterium
CAACAGCACCACGCACAAATTCCGCGCCCATAATATTTAAATCGAACTTAACATTTTGTCCAACAACAAACTTCGTTTTCGCTAATGCTATATTGAATTTCTCTAAAACTTCAGCTAATGGAATACCTTGTTCTTGAGCTAATTCGGTAGAAATACCATGAATTTTCTCAGCGTCATAAGGAATATTAAAACCTTCGGGTTGCACCAAATAATCTTCGTGTTCGATACAATTTCCCATATCGTCATGCAATTGCCATGCAATTTGAATACACCTTGGCCAATTATCAGTATCCGTAATTGGTGCATCCCAGCGTTTTGGTAATCCTGTGGTTTCGGTATCGAAAATTAAGTACATATTCCCCTCTTAGTCTCCCCAAAGGGGAGAAATTAATAGCTTATAAAAATACATAGAAAAGTCACTTTTTTAAAATGAAGTTATAAACAGTTGTAAACAAAAAACGCAATAATAAATTATGCAAATTGAATATTTTATGTTAAATTTGCATACATGATTAAAAGAAGATTAGAGAGAAAAATAAAAGCCACTCTTGGCAGGAGTGCTTCTATTGCCATACTTGGCCCAAGACAGGTAGGTAAAACAACCTTATCTTTTGAAGTTTCTGAAACCATTCCGTCCATATACCTAGACCTTGAAAATAGTTTAGACCTCTTAAAAGCACAGGATATATTTTTATTTCAAAAAGCCAATACAGATCAACTCATTATTTTAGATGAAGTACAAAGGCTACCCCATATTTTTAAAGACATTAGAAGTATTATTGATACCGAAAGACGCAAAGGGAACAAAACAGGTTTATTTATTTTTTTAGGTTCTGCTTCTATTGAATTGTTAAAACAAAGTAGCGAATCTTTAGCTGGTAGAATTTCGTATTTGGAATTATTCCCTATTGATGTTTTAGAGTTTGCTAATAAAGACGCCTTAAAAACAAATCAACTTTGGTATCGAGGTGGGTTTCCAGAAAGTCTCTTATCAGAGGATGATGTCGATAGTTTTAATTGGTGTAAAGACTTTATTAAAACGTATTTAGAACGAGATATTCCACAATTAGGCCCAAGAATTCCAGTAGAAACTTTAGAACGTTTCTGGACCATGTTGGCACATAACCAAGGGAGCACTTTTAATGCCTCACAACTTTCAAGAAGTCTGGATGCTAGCCACACCACTATTATACGATATTTAGATTTAATGGTAGACTTACTACTCGTAAGACGCCTTCAACCTTATACCTTTAATATAGGGAAGCGATTAATAAAAGCACCAAAAGTATATGTAAGAGATAGTGGCATCACCCATACCTTATTAAATATTAAAAACTATAATGATTTATTAGGAAACCCTATTGTTGGTAATAGTTGGGAAGGATTTGTTATAGAAAATATTTTAGCTGTAGCACCTAGCGATGTAAAACCTTATTTCTATAGAACTTCTGGAGGAGCAGAGATAGATTTGATTTTAGAATTTGGCATCAACAACTTATGGGCCATTGAAATTAAACGCAGTTCTGCCCCCAAACCATCCAAAGGCTTTTATAGTGCCTGTGATGATTTAAACCCAAAAGAAAAGTTTATTGTGTATTCTGGAACTGATACCTTTACCATAAAAAAGGATATTACAATAATTTCGCTTTATGATATGATGGAACGACTGGAAGTCTTATAAAAAACGTAACCCCAATGGGTTGCGTTTTTTCAGATTAAATTGTTTAATATTATTTATCTATAACTAGTTTTTTGCTGGCTTCGCCGCTGTCTGTTTTTATTTTTAAAAAGTATAAGCCATTTGATAGATTTTTTAAATCGATATTCTCGAAATTAGCATCCACTTTTTTGATTTGTTTCCCTAAAGCATCATAAAAATTAACACTTTTTATTGGGGCATTGCTATTACTTTTTATAGTTAAACTAGTTGAAGCTGGATTTGGGTAAAGCGAAAAACTGTTTTTATCAAAATCTTCAATATTTAATGCATCTTGTATTAACACTTGAGCATTAAAAACGCTAGAAACCCCATCTTTTTCACTAGTTCCAGAAATTAAAATATGACTTTCGTCTTCCTGTTCAACAGAAGTCAACTTAATAAAATCAAAGTCATAATTAGTTCTTAAAACGCCATTATTTGCGAAGCTTAAATCTAAACTACCATCTTGATTAAATAAAGCTACCTGAGCTTCATCATCAACATAACCAACCACAGCAACCCTGCCATCATCTAAAATGATGATATCGTTGAGTTTAGCAACTGCTGTACCTGTTTCTAGGTATAAATAAGAGTTTGTACCGAAATTAGTATCTGGAGTTCCATCTTGATTATATTTTCTTATTTTGGTTTCATAATTTCCTGTTTGCCCGATTACTATAAAACTACCATCACTTAATATTTCAAAATCTTGAGCAACATTACTGGTATTAGTTAATTCATCAAAAGCTTGAAAACCGGTATCTTCATTTCCTGACGAATCAAACTTTTTTAAAGCAAAGCGATGTGTATTTCCGTTAATTTCTTCTCCACACATATATAA
>JBAQZZ010000190.1:0-2254 GCA_049791475.1 Flavobacteriaceae bacterium
CACCAGGTCTTAACCCTATAGATTTTATTTGAATATCTTTTTCTGGTGTAAAGCCTGCCAATAGAATCATTTTTCTGGCTAAATCAATTATTTTAACAGCTTTCCCCATATCGAAAATAAAAATCTCACCACCAGAACCCATTGAGCTTGCTTCCATAACTAACTGGCAAGCTTCAGGAATTGTCATAAAATATCTAATAATATTAGGGTGTGTTATTGTTACGGGACCTCCTTGTTCTATTTGCTTTTTAAATAATGGCACCACAGAACCATTTGATCCTAAAACATTACCAAATCTAGTTGTAATAAATTTGGTACTACTTTCACTTGCTAAAGAATTGTAAAAAGATTGTACATACATTTCGGCAACACGTTTTGTAGCGCCCATTACATTACTTGGGTTAACAGCCTTATCAGTAGAAATCATCACAAACCTTTCGGCTTTATATTTTACGGCTAAATCTGCTAAGATTTTTGTGCCCATAATATTTACAGAAACTGCTTCAGATGGGTTTTTCTCCATCATAGGAACATGTTTATATGCCGCACAATGGTAAATAATATCTGGATTAAATATGTTAAATAAATGCTCTAAACTTTCGCTATTTCTAATATCGCATAATATTGGTGTAAAGTCTAGTTTAGGATACTCTTTTTCAATTTTAAGTGTTAAACTGTGTAGTGGTGTTTCTGCCTGATCAATAACTATTAGCTTTTTAGGGTTATAATGTCCCAATTGATGTACTATTTCTGCACCAATAGATCCTGCGCCTCCAGTTACAAATATTGTTTTGTTTTCTATTAATCCTAAAATCTTATTATTGCTTATTTTAATAGGTTCACGCTCTAATAAATCTTCAATTTGAATATTTTGTATGCTCTTGTTAATGCCTTCGTTTAAATTAAATTCTGATATGGAAGGGGCTCTGTATATTTTTAAATTATGCTCAATACAATCCTCAATATGTTTTATATTTTTTTCGTTTTTTAAATCATTTTCTAAAACGATTAATCCCACTCCATGGTTAGCTCTAATTAAAACATGGGCTTTCCTTTTAAGCTCCAGTATAGGCATCCCAAAAATTTGCTTGTTTTTAATTTTGTTGTCGCTATCTAAAAACCCCAACACTTTGAATCTTTTGGGGAATTCATTTTCTATGGCAACTGCAACAGATATTGCATTTTGAGAAACTCCTAAAACAAATACCTTTTCATACTCTTGATCATTTTTTGAAAGAAAGCTTATATATACCTGTTTTACCAAAGCTCTGAATAAAAACAAACCGACAAACAATCCTAAAGCAAATAATATTAAAAAAACAGGTTCATAGACATAAAACCCTTTTAACTTAAATATTATAAAATTTGTTAAGAAAAGTATTATTGCCGAGAAAAAAGATGCAAAAAACAATTTTACAGCATCAATGTAACTGGAATGCCTAATCAAACCAATATAGGTTTTGAAAATAATAAAACACAGAGAGGTACTTAATAAAGCTATAATAAATTCTGGAAGAAATTCTCTATTAAGAAATGAAAGAGTAAAGTTGTTTGTTATAAGGCCAATAATGACTAAAACGATAGCCGCAATTTGAAGATCGAACCAAAAAACTAACCATCTTGGAACATAACCAATGTTTTCAAAACTAAATCTAAAAGGTGTATAATTTAAGAACAACTTTATTGTTTCTCGGATTTTTCCTAAACTGTCTTTTAGCATAAAATAAACTCTTACTTGTAAACAAATTTAGTGATTTATATAATCTAAAATGGATTTTGCTATTAATGCTTTGTCTTTTTTTGTAAGATTTGATCCTGATGGCAAACACAATCCTTTATTAAATAGGGTTTCGGAGACCGTATTCCCATAAAACGGGAAGTCTTTGAAAACAGGTTGTAAATGCATGGGCTTCCATAAAGGTCTAGATTCAATGTTTTTGCTTAACAATTCTTTTCTTAAATCTTCTCTATTAAATCCTGTTATATCACTTTCTATGATAATACAACTAAGCCAGTGGTTTGAAAAAAAGTCTTTATTTGGCTCTTCAAAAACCGTTATGCCTTCTATGTTTTTAAAAATATTTTTATAAAACTGATTCATGGCTCTACGAAGCGATATGTGCTTATCCAAAACTTCCATTTGCCCTCTTCCTATTCCGGCAATAATGTTACTCATTCTATAATTATAACCAATCTCTGAATGTTGATAGTGTGGTGCATCATCTCTGGCTTGTGTTGCTAAAAAAATCGCCTT
>JBAQZZ010000191.1:0-13253 GCA_049791475.1 Flavobacteriaceae bacterium
TTGTACTGGTTTAGATACGTACTAAAATCTACAATAAATTTATCGATTTTTCCTCTATAACCTATTTCAAAAGAACTTACTTGCTCTGGTTTTACAAGTTCAGGATTTGCAATTTGCAAATCGGCAGGGTTTCTAGAGGCTGCAAATGCTGTTACCGAGCTTCTTGTAAAAGAGTTATTATAAGCGCCCGCACCATTAAAAGTTAAGCTATTGCTACCTATAATAGCCTGTCCTGTTGGAGATAGCCCATTACCAGCACTTACGGTTTTGCTAAATCTTTCAGGATTATCTGCGGCACCACCAATTAAAACAATAGGACCTACATTGAAACCAATATATAAGGCTTGCGTATCTGGATTTCTAAAACCAGTTTGAAATGAGGCTCTAATATTATGATTTTCTTTTTCACCTATGTTGTATCCTAAAGATATTCTTGGAGATAAAAAGGCATCAAAAAGTTGCGATTTATCATAACGAAGGGATGCTGTTAGTTTTAAACGGTCGTCTTCTAAAAATTTCTTTTGAAGTTGTGTGTATAAACCAACTTCAGAGTAATAAATTTCACTCAGTCTATCTGTGTATATAGCGCCTGACGAATTTAAAACATATTGTCTAGCAGAACCGCCAACTTGTATTTCTGCAAAATCGGTAAGGTGGCTAAAATTATAATTAGCATCGGCATGATAAATTTTGGACTCACTTTTTAATTGACTTCCCGTTAAAACATCGGGGTCACTAGTTACTTTGTTGAAAGCATTTATAAACTCTGGTGTACCTGGTTCAAATCTTCCAGTGTCTGCTACTTGTCTAGCATTTGCATGAGCATCATTAGCATTTAACCCAGCTAGCGTGCTTTTAATGAACTCACCGGCATACTCTCCAAACCATTGTTCGTCTGATTTCCACTGTCTGTTTAAATTTACGCCTGTAAAAACCATATCATAGGAATCCCCTCCATTATCGGCAGTCAGATAGCCTCTAACAAAAAAGTTTTTATTTTTTATTTCCAATTTATGTTGTTGCAGGAAGAAATTTTTAATTTGGTATCTGTTAGAACCTTGGTAGATGGTTGATCCAGAGCCAATTTTACCTACATATTGAATTTCAAAATCGTTTTCCCAAGGGCGGAAATATAAACCCCAATCGGCTTTAATACTTTTTGCATTATAATCGGTTAAATCCCTTTCCGCATATCCAGTTCTACTAACAGCTACATCTGGCACTAAATTAGCAAGTGCTGGGTTTGGTAATTGAGCTAAAAAATCAGGGCTACTTTTAACGACACTAAGATTATTGGAAGCTAAATCTCCATAAACATTTACACCATCATAGTCTATGTCATTTGCTCGGGTACTATTTGGTTTAATAAAAGAAGTTGTTCTATCTTTTCCTCTGGTATCATTTGCTACCCAATCCGTTCCATCCAAATAGCTAAAGTTGATTTTTGCTGCAAATTTCTCACTAAATTTATGAGCTGCTCGAATACCGTAATCTTTATATTCGTTATTTCCTGCTTCTTCTTGAGAAGTGGCGCCTAGTTTGTAATAAGCACTTATACCTGTATGATCAAAAGCACTTTTACTTCGCATAAATAAAATACCATTAAAAGCATTTGCACCGTATAGTGCTGAAGATGCTCCTGGAAGTAATTCTACACTTTGTACATCAGTTTCTATCATTCCAAGCAAGTTTCCAAGAGCGAAGTTAAGTGTTGGAGCTGCATTATCCATACCATCAACCAATTGCATAAAGCGTGTATTGGCGAATGTGGCGAAACCTCTTGTATTAACAGATTTAAAAGTTAAACTGTTTGTGTTAACATCTACACCTTTTAAGTTTTCTAAACCATCATAAAATTCAGCCGAAGCTGTGTTTTTTATGTCTTTAAGGCCAAATCTTTCAATGGTTACTGGCGATTCAAAAACACGCTCTGGAGTTCTAGACGCTGAAATAACAACTTCATCTAATGACGTTCCTTCTTTAAGGATAAAGTTTAATACTTGGTTGTTACTCGTAACTTCAATCGTCATTGATTCAAATCCAACGCTGCTCGCTTGGACAGAAAAAGAAGGATTTTGATTGTAAGTTAAGGCGAAGTTACCGTCAAAGTCGGTAACAGTTCCTGTAGAGGTTCCAAGAACAATAATGTTAGCTCCTGGGATTGGTTGGCTGTTATCATCAAGAACAGAACCTGTTATTGTTGTTTGAGAATAGGAGATACTACAAAACAACAATAGTAAAAAAGGGATAATTGTTTTCATCTATTTGAATTAGTTTAGGGAGCAATATATGTATATAAAATATTACTTGTGCATAAAAATATAAAAAAATTATGCACGCATAGTAGTTTTTAACAGAAAAGAGTGTGTTTTATTGTGTTTTTAGTAAAAAAAATGCTGAAATATGAAAAAATCTCATATTTCAGCCATAAAGTATTTTTATTAAAAGCTATTCTACAGTTACAGATTTAGCTAGATTTCTTGGTTGATCTACATTTCTACCTAATAAAACAGCAATATGATACGATAATAATTGAAGTGGAATGGTAGTTAATAAAGGAGACAAAGAGTCTAATGTTTCGGGTACTTCTATAACATGATCGGCTAAGTCTCTAACTTGTGTATCGCCTTCAGTTACGATACCAATAATTTTTCCTTTTCTGGATTTTATTTCTTGGATGTTGCTAACAACTTTTTCATAATGGCCTTTTTTTGTAGCTATAACAACTATAGGCATATTTTCATCTATAAGGGCTATTGGGCCATGTTTCATTTCAGCAGCAGGATAACCTTCTGCATGTATATAAGATATTTCTTTTAACTTCAAAGCACCTTCTAAAGCTACTGGGAAATTGTAACCTCTACCTAAATAGAGAAAATTATGTACATCCTTATATATATCAGCTACCATTTTAATATGAGCATCAGATTTTAAAGCCTCCTCTACCTTTTTTGGAATCATTTCTAATTCGAGTAAATGCTGACGAAAATCTGAGCTGCTAATAGTGCCTTTTGCTCTTGCTAATCTTAGGGCTATAAGTGTTAAAACAGTAATTTGAGTAGTAAATGCTTTTGTGGAAGCTACACCAATTTCTGGGCCGGCATGTGTGTAAGCTCCAGCATCTGTTTCTCTTGCAATAGAAGAACCAACCACATTACAAACTCCAAAAACAAATGCGCCTTTAGATTTTGCTAATTTAATAGCAGCAAGGGTATCGGCAGTTTCACCAGATTGTGAGATAGCTATAACGACATCACTTTCATTAATTACAGGGTTTCTATATCTGAATTCCGAAGCATATTCAACTTCTACGGGTATTCTTGCTAAATCTTCAAAAATATATTCTGCAACTAATCCTGCATGCCATGATGTGCCACATGCCACTATAATTATTCGATTAGTATTGAGGAATTTTTTCATATTATCTTCAACACCAGCCATTTTTATAATAGCTTGCTCACGTAATAACCTTCCTCTGTAAGTATCTGTAATAGCTTTAGGTTGCTCATGAATTTCTTTAAGCATAAAATGATCGTAACCCCCTTTTTCAATTTGCTCTAAATTAAGTTGAAGTTCTTGAACATAGGTATCTACCAAAGAATCATCTTTAATTTTTCTAATTTTTATACCTTTATGAAATCTAATTACAGCCATTTCCTCATCTTCTAAATACACCGCATTTTTTGTGTATTCTAAAAAAGGAGACGCATCACTTGCAATAAAAAACTCTTCTTCATTATCGCCAATACCTATGGCTAATGGGCTTCCTAAACGTGCTACAACAACTTCTTCGGGTTTTGTTTTATCAAAAACAGCAATAGCATAAGCGCCAATTACTTGGTTTAATGCAATTTGCACCGCTTTACCTAGTTTAACGTTTTCTTTCTTTTTAACATCTTCAATTAAATTGACAAGAACTTCGGTGTCGGTATCAGATTGAAAAGTATAACCTCTACTAATTAATTCTTGTTTTAGTGATTCATAATTTTCAATAATACCATTATGAATAATAACTAAATCTCCAGAATTTGAAAGATGCGGATGTGAATTAACATCATTTGGAACCCCATGGGTTGCCCAACGTGTATGACCAATACCTAAATGGCCTGTTTTTGTAATTTCACTTGCAATCCGATTTTCTAAATCAACAACTTTACCTTTTGTTTTTGAAACTTTAAGATCTGTACCATCAAAAAGGGCAATTCCTGCACTGTCGTATCCTCTGTATTCTAATCGTTTAAGACCTTCTATTATAATTGGGTAAGCCTCTCTGTGCCCCATATATCCTACAATTCCACACATAAGGTTTTATTTAGTTGTTGGGTTTTGTGAAAAAGACTTGTAATTTCATTTTTTTGCTTTCATTTACAGCTGTAACGTTTGAGCCGTGTAATATGGTGCCTCTTGGAGTTAATAATGCAGCGGCTGGTATAGAAGTAACGGCATCATTACTTTCTAAGATTTCAGCATTATTTGTGTAATTTACATTAGTAGATAATACCAATCCTATTTTTGTATTTGTTGAATCTTTTAATAAAATATTATTTAAATGTTCTGTGAGGCGTATTTTATATTTTGCAACATTCTTGTCGTCTTTTATGCGCTGTCCTAAGCTTATTACTTTAGAACTAAAGGCTTGTTGGGTGTTTTCTGTTGGATCTATAAAATAATCAATTGTAGGTTGGTTATTTTTAATGTCGTAAGCATAAATTCTATCAAATGTGCTGTAATCATTAGCATTTGCATCTTTTGGATAAGTTTGCATGATGTCATGCTCATAAACAATTAATTGTGCTTCATTAATAAGTTGTTTTAGAATAAAATCGCCAGTGCCGTTTACTTTTATATAATTATCATCAGCATCGGTTTCCCTATATGTTTTAAGAAAACAGTCTAGAGCAGATATAGTGGATGTCGTTCCATCTTCATTTTCACATTCTACAAAACCAGGAAATAAATCTACAACTGCCATTGATCCTTCTGCACCTTTTAAATAAAGGGTTTCATCGCCTAGGGTTTTATCGCCATCCTCTAGGGTTACTAAATTGTAATTATTATTAAACGTATTTAAAATATTACCAGAGAAAGACATGTTGTAAGTTGATTGTGATGCTGTTGTTGTAGAAGCACCAGCAGCATCTGTGGTTGTAGTTTCATAAGTGTAATATATAATAATACTGGCATCTGCTGATCGAGTATTAAGCATAAACATGGTGCCGTCTTCGGTTGTGTTTTCTGCCTTAAAATATAACCCTCTAAAATAATTTTGAAAATAACTATTGTTACTTAAAACAATGTCATCTTCTTTCTCAATTATAAGTGCTTTCCAAAAATCTGTATTAGTAAATTTTATTCTAAAAGAAGGCGCTTCAGAAATTCTAGTATCAACGTCGGGTTGGCCGTCATTATCGGTATCTTCATCACTGTAGGTTTCCAGATAAAAATTACCTTCTTTGGGTTTAAAAGTGAGGTTTTCTTCAATTAAATCACTTTTAAAATTATCAAAATTTATAACAGCGGTTTCAGTAATTGCATAATTATCAGTACCATTTGCAGCAACATCAGATCTAGAAAAATAATTTTGTGCATCACTAAGATTACCACTAGGATTAAAATCTCTTAAAAAATAATTGTTTCGATAGACACTTAATTTTATAGAACCATCACCGTATAAAGAATCTATGCTGTATTTTGCATTGCCTTCGTCATCTGTTTCTCCTGTAAGTGTTGTGTAATAAGGAATTTTTAAAATTACAGAATCAATAACTGTATTATCTCCAAAGTCTGGACTAGCGTTGCTAGTTGACACTTGCGTTACAATACTTGCCTTTGTTTGACCATAAACAGGATCGTTAAATACGCCAAATAAATTAGATGCTAAACCATTAATTTGTAAAGAATTTAATTTTTTATTGTACGCTGTAATGGATAATGTAGTATCCTTGATAGTAAAATTTGTATTATCTTTTCCAAGTACAGCACTATCTATATTGCTAAAATCTTTATCGCAGGCAATAAAAGAGATTATTATTAATAGAAAAATACTAGGTAATTTTAGGGCTTTAATTGTCTTTTTCATAAAAAAATTGATGACTATGTAGGTTTAGCTTAAAACTTCATTATTAAAAAACGCTGTATAAGCTTCACCAAATTCATCTTTGCTTTTGTATTCTAAAATAGGTTTTTTTGAGGCTCTTAAATAGCTATCAAGTTCTTCTACAATATTTTCAGAACCCACTATTAGCGCATCAGAATAATCAATAGCAATTTTCATTAAATTGTTATATGACGGTTCTTCAAGAATGCTTATAGCGTCCTCATTTATGTTGTCAAATTTAACTTTATTAATCATATCTTTATTTAACGTTTTGTTAAAACTTTGATTGTAAATAGAAGTTACAACTTTGCTTTCGCTAAATAAAGGCTCGTCTTTATAATATTCTTTAAGGTAAACAGGTAATAATGCGGCTAGCCAACCATGAACGTGTATAACATCTGGTGCCCAATTTAATTTCTTAACTGTTTCAATAACGCCTTTTGCGAAGAAAATAGCGCGTTCATCGTTATCAGAAAACAACTTACCATCTTCATCTGTTAAAGTGGCTTTTCTTTTAAAGTACTCGTCATTATCGATAAAATAGACTTGAATACGCTCTTTAGGAATAGATGCTACTTTAATAATTAAAGGCATATCTAAATCGTTTATTACTAAATTTATTCCAGATAATCTTATAACTTCATGTAGCTGGTGTCTACGCTCATTAATATTTCCGTATCGAGGCATAAAGATTCTTATTTGCCCGCCTTGTTGATTTACCAACCTTGGCGCTTCAAATGACATGGATGAAATTTCGGTTTCTGGTAAATAAGGCACTACCTCAGATGATACGTATAATATCCTCTTATCTTTCATGTGTTTATATTTATTGTTTTTTATTGGTCACATGTAGCATCCATTTAATCATTTCACTTGGGTATCAAGTTTTAGTTATGGATGTTTCATATGTTTGCTTTTGTTGACTTATAATGGTCGTGAATGTAACTTGTAAATGCTATTTAAATTGTATATCTACTTGAGAAATCAAAATAAAAAACACGCAAAAGTACAAAATTTTATGCAGTTTCATTGTAAAATATTAAGTTTGCACGCGTTAATTTTTTATTAAAAAGTGGAAGTTTACACAGAAAAACAACAGATTAGAAATAGTATAGAGGCTCTAAAAGCTAAACAGCTTAGCATAGGTTTAGTTCCTACAATGGGCGCGTTACACGAAGGCCATTTACAACTCGTAAAAAAGGCACTTACTGAAAATGATAAAGTAGTTGTTAGCATTTTTGTAAACCCAACTCAATTTGATAATAAAAACGACCTTAAAAAATACCCCAGAACCTTAAATACCGACATTACCTTATTAAAAACAGTGAGCGAAACCGATATTTTGGTTTACGCACCAACAGTTGATGATATTTATGAAGGAAATACAGTATCAGAAGCTTTCGAATTTGATGGTTTAGAACTTGAAATGGAAGGTAAATTTCGTCAGGGTCATTTTAATGGTGTAGGGACCGTTGTAAAACGCTTTTTTGAGATTATAAAACCACATAAAGCTTATTTTGGCGAGAAAGATTTTCAGCAATTAGCCATCATAAAAAAATTGGTTGCAAAACATCATATTCCAGTAACTGTAGTAGGCTGTAAAATACACCGCGAAACCAATGGTTTAGCTATGAGTTCGCGTAATACACGTTTAAAACCAACGTATAGAAAAGCAGTGCCTTTTATCTATAAAACTTTAAAAACTGCCAAAACAAAATTTGGCACAAAAAGTGCTACTAAAGTAATGGAATGGGTTGAAAAACAGTTTGCTGACCACGAATTATTAGAATTAGAATATTTTATTATAGCAGATGCTGAAACTTTAAAACCCGTAAAACGAAAATCTCCCGTCCCGATAGCTATCGGGAGTTACCGGAACAAAAAAGTATATCGCGCATTTATTGCGGTATATGCAGATGATATTAGACTAATAGATAATATCGCACTAAATTAATTATCTTTGCCGCATGCAAATTCAAGTTGTAAAATCAAAAATTCATAGAGTTAAATGCACAGGTGCAGAACTCAACTATATAGGTAGTATAACTATTGACGAAGATTTAATGGATGCTGCTAATATTATACAAGGTGAAAAAGTTCAGATTGTAAATAACGATAATGGAGAGCGTTTAGAAACCTATTGCATTCCTGGACCACGAAAAAGTGGTGAAATAACATTAAACGGTGCAGCGGCTAGAAAAGTTTCAGTTGGTGATACCTTAATATTAATCACGTATGCGTTTATGGATATTGAAGTGGCCAAAATTTTTAAACCATCTTTAGTATTCCCAGATGAAGCCACAAACTTATTAAAATAGACTGTTGAAACTAAATACCAAAAACATACTAAAAATTTCACTCCCATTATTACTGGGAGTTTTTTTGGTCTGGTATTCACTGTCTAAAGTATCTATTGAAGAATTGCTTGTGTATGCTAAAAAAGCAGATTATACATGGATAATTCTTGGAATATTTCTAGGCTTTTTAAGTCATTTATCTCGTGCATATCGCTGGCGTTTTCAGTTAGAACCCATGGGTTATCATATTAAGTTTGGTAATAGTATGATGGCCGTTTTCGCTACCTATTTAATAAATTATACGATACCCAGAGCAGGCGAAGTAGCCAGAGCATCCATAATAACGAATTATGAAGGTGTGCCTTTCGAAAAAGGTTTCGGTACCATTGTTGCCGAAAGGATTGCAGATTTGTTAGTGATGTTAGGCATTATAAGCATCACCCTTTTCTTGCAATTCGATTTTATTTATGGGTTTTTAATTGAAAAATTTAATCTAACAAAAATAGTAGTTGCACTAGCCATTTTCGCATTATTAATTATTCTTTTTTTAAGATTTATAAAAAAGAGCAAATCTAAAATAGCTCTAAAAATAAGAACATTTGTTAATGGATTAATTGAAGGTGCGCTAAGTATTTTTAAAATGAAAAAAAAGTGGGCATTTATTTTTCATACACTTTTTATTTGGGCCATGTACTTGCTTATGTTTTACGTAACATCTTTATCTATAGAAGAATTAGATGGTATTTCTTTAGGCGCTATTTTAATAGGTTTTATTTCGGCCAGTTTTAGTATTGCGGCAACAAATGGTGGTATTGGATCGTATCCATTGGCTATTTATGCAGCATTCTCAATTTTTGGAATTGCTGAAGAACCTAGTATCGCTTTTGGTTGGATTATGTGGGCGTCACAAACACTAATGATTATTATTTTTGGAGGTTTATCACTTATCTATTTACCCATTTTTAATCGTTACAAAAATAATGCGCTTTAAACTCTAAAGGCAATTGTTTAAATTGCGATATTATTAGTCAAAATATGCATATGAAATTTAAAATAGTTTTGATAACTCTTGTAATGTGCTCAAATACACTTTTTGCACAAACTATATATGAGGAGTTTGATTCTTATAAATTGGGTGAAAAAAGAGGAATCAAAATTCAATTACCTTATGGTTATAACCCTGAAGATGACAAAAAATATCCTGTTGTTTTAGTTCTTGACGGCGATTACCTCTTTGAACCTTTTGCAGGAAATATTAATTATCAAGCTTATTGGGATGAGATTCCTGATTGTATTGTTGTTGGTGTAAATCAAGCGAGTACACGTGAATCGGATTTTGAGTATAGCAAGGAAACCTATTTACCTTCTCAAAACGGAGCTACTTTTTTCGAGTTTATTAGTATGGAGTTGTTACCATACATAGATACAGCGTATAAAACATCATTATTTAGAGTTATTGCAGGGCATGATTTAGCAGCTAACTTTATAAACTATTATATTCTTAAAGAACAACCATTATTTGACGCCTATATTGCAATAAGTCCTGATTTTGCTTTGGAAACACCTAATAGGCTAATTACAAGTTTATCAAAGATGGAAAGAAAAAAGCCATTATTTTATTATTTGGCGACTGGTGATGGTGACATAGGCGCTTTAAGAACTACTATATTAGAAACAGATAGTAAACTTAAAAAAATACCTAATTCAAAGCTTATTTACAAATTTGATGATTTTGTAGATTCTAATCATTACACACTCGTTGGTCAGGCAATTCCTAGTGCTTTAAACGAAATATTTCGTTTATATAAACCCATAAGTAAAGAGGAGTATTCAGATATATTACTCACTTTTTCTGGCACAACCTATGAGTATTTAGAGCAGAAATATGAAGATATTGAGTATTATTTTGGAATTGAAAAAACAGTGATAGAAAACGATTTAAGAGCCATAGTTGCTGCTTGTAATAAACGAAATGACAAAGAATCGCTTTCAAAACTAGCTAAATTAGCAAGAAAAACATATCCAGACTCAATGATTGGAGCTTACTATTACGGAATTTACTACGAGGCCATTGGAAACTACAAAAAAGCGCTACAAAGCTATCAATCTGGGTTATTATTAACCCCTTCTCAATTTATTGATAAGGATATTCTACTTGAAAAAATCTACGAAATAAAGGAAGATAGATTTTAATTTGTGCATTTCATCGAAAAAATTGTACACTTTGTCTAATATTTTATTATCTTTACAGTCCAAATTTAATTTAATATATCATGAAGAAAAACCTACTCTTTATTGCTTTCCTATTTATAGGTGGAAGTATTATGGCTCAAATAACAAAAGAATCTATTGATTCTAAAGTGTTAAATGCTAAACAATCTGTAACCATTAAGTTGCCAAAAAATTACACTAATGATAGTAATTTAAAGTACCCAATTATAGTTGTTTTAGATGGTGATTATTTGTTTAATCCCGTAATTGGGCAAACAGATTTTCAAACTTATTTTGGTATTGTACCAGAATCTATTATTGTTGGAATTAATCGTGGGACTAATAAGTTTTCTGATACCTATTCTAATGAAGTTTCAAATTTAGCCTTAACCTCGGGAGATGCGTTAAGTAAATTTGTAAGTGAAGAATTACTGCCATATATTGATGGAAAATACAGTACAAATAAATATAGAGTTATTGTTGGTCATAAAAAGAGCACTAACCTTTTAAATTCGTTTTTATTAAAAGACCAATCGCCGTTTCAGTCATACATTAGTATAAGTCCTGAATTTACAAGTGATATGCGTCAGAAAATAGTTAAAAAATTGCAAGCAATAAATACGGATGTTGTTTACTATATGGCTACTACAACAAATGATATAGACTCTATAATTACGAATGTAATAAGCACGAGTAAAGATTTAAACAAAGTAGACAATAAGTACCTTAAATTTTATTTTGATAATTTTGACCGCTTGTCTCATCATACGATGGTTATGAGTGCAGTTGCTCGTGGTTTTGAAAAAGTTTTTAATAATTATAAGCCCATTAAAGACCAACAAATAAATGGTAATGTAGCAAGTTATGACCCTACTTTAGATTAATATTTTTTACCTTGTCAAGATAAAACACTACACCAATTAAAAATGAAACATATAACGGTTATATTATTAACATTATTTCTTGTTCCAAAAAGTATTTTTGCACAGGTTAAATACGAAACTATTCAATCTTCAAAATTAGGACAAGAGCGTCAAATAAAAATTCAATTACCACGCGGATATAAATCAAACGAAGACAAAAGTTATCCACTTTTCATAGTTTTTGATGGTGATTATTTATTTGAATCTGTTGCAGCAAATGTAGATTATTATTCCTACTGGGAAGATATGCCAGAATCGATTGTAGTTGGAATCAATCAAATAGATACACGATATGATGATTGTATGTATTCTGAGCAAAATTCCTTACCCATAGAAACAGGCGCCGCTTTTTTCGAGTTTGTTGGCGAAGAGCTTATTTCTTACATAGAAACAAAATACAGAACAGCTAATTTTAGGGTAGCAGTAGGGCATGGCGAAACCGCCAATTTTATTAATTATTATGCTCTAAAATCAAAGCCATTATTTCAAGGTTATGTATCTATTAGCCCAGAATTGGCTCCAAATATGATAGATTATCTTCCAGAAGTTTTAGAAAAAACGGAATCTAAATTATTTTATTATTTAGCAAATACTAATAACGATGCATCGTCTGTAAAACAAATGTCAGAAGCTTTAAATAAAGATATTTCAGCAATTGAAAATGACAACTTATTTTATGATTTTGATACTTTTGAAGGGCCAACACATTATTCTTTGCCAACTCATGCTATTCCAAATGCGATAGAAAACATTTTCCAAGTTTTTCAGCCTATTTCTAAAAAAGAATATTTAGAAACTATTCTTAAATTAGAAACATCGCCAGTACTTTATTTACAAGAGAAATATCAAACGATTTCTGATTTATTTGGCATTGAGAAACAAATTTTAATTAATGACTTTAAGGCTATTTCTGCTGCGATTGAAAAAAACAGAACCTTCGAATCTTATCAAGAACTCAGTAAAATGGCAAGAAAAGCATACCCAGAAACCATTTTATCAAATTATTATTTAGCTCGTTTTTATGAGGAAACAGGCGAAACTAAAAAAGCAATGCGTACCTATCAATCTGCTTATATATTAAACGAAATAGCGGGTATAACTAAAGATGCAGTGATGGAAAAAGCAGAATTAATTAAAGAAGATTTTGGGTATTAATGGCAAAGGTAAAAACTACTTTTTTTTGTCAGAACTGCGGCACGCAATCAGCTAAATGGCAAGGACAATGTACCGCATGTAAAGAATGGAATACGATAGTTGAAGAGGTCATCCAGAAACCCGAAAAAAGCGATTGGAAACTTCCAAGTGCTTCAGCAAAAAGAGCCTCAATTCCATTACGAATTAAAGATATTGATGTTTCAAAAGAGGCTCGTTTAGATACTTTTGATGGGGAGTTTAATCGTGTTTTAGGAGGTGGTATAGTTCCAGGATCATTAACCCTTTTAGGTGGAGAACCTGGAATAGGAAAAAGCACATTATTACTTCAAATCTCATTAAAACTACCTTACAAAACATTGTATGTTTCTGGTGAAGAAAGCCAGAAACAAATAAAAATGCGAGCAGAACGCATTAATCCAAACAATAATAATTGTTACATTCTTACTGAAACAAAAACTCAGAATATCTTCAAACAAATTGAAGCATTAGAGCCAGATATTGTAATTATTGATTCTATTCAAACACTTCATAGCGATTATATTGAATCGTCTTCTGGAAGTATTTCGCAAA
>JBAQZZ010000192.1:0-5870 GCA_049791475.1 Flavobacteriaceae bacterium
TAAATTAGTATCCTCCTTGTGTTTGTACCATCCCTGATGCGTTAATTTCTTCAATTGGAATGGGGTAAATAGTTTGATAGTTATCAAACTTAATCGTTATTTTGTTTAGTGGTATATTTTCATGATCTGATGCAACACGAGTAATGTCCTTACCTCTTCTAATATAATCATATACACCATGCCCTTCTACTGCTAGCTCTTTTCTTCTTTCAATAGCGATTTCATCTACAAGGGCATCTCCTGTTAACGTTGATAAAGTATAGGATGTGCTTCTTCGTTGTGTAAGTTCAAATAAGTAGCTCGCTCCGTCTCCGTTACTTCTTGCTGCAGCTTCAGCAGCAATTAGAAAAACTTCTGATAAACGAATGACAACAACATTATGAGACCCTTCTTGGGCAACATCTAAATACTTTGCATAGCTTAATTCGTCTGTAGTTTCTCTATCCTCTTGGAAAAATTGGCCTCGTGGGTCATCAGCAAATTGGGTCAATAATGTTTTAAATGAAAGTGTTGCCAAAATATCTTCTTGTCCTCCATTATCGTTTGTTAATTGGGCGCTTATAGCACTACTTCCTACAGAGTTATTTATATGAATTAAATCTAGTTCAAATAAAGATTCTGAATTAAATGGGTCTCTTGTAAAATTAGATATATTCATTAAGCTCCCAGTTCCCATTGTTGAGATAACTTTTTCTGCATAGATGAGCGAATTGGCCCAATCTTCTTGATATAAATACGTTCTTGCCAATAATGCTTGTACAGCTGTTTTATTAATAAATCTTGAATTTTCGACAGGATTCAATAAAGCTTCAGCGGCTTTATAATCGGTAATTACTTGCGCATATACATCTGCAACAGTACCTCTTTCTATTATTGCTTCCCCAGTAACTTCAACAACCAAAGGAACTCCTTGAGACGCCCCGTTACCTATTATCCATGGATAGGAAAATGTTCTTACCAAATCAAAGTGGATCATCGCTCTTAAGGCTAATGCTTCTCCTTTTATTCTGTTACGCTCACCATCATCTCCAGGTACTTCATCAATTTTTGCTAAGAGAATATTAAGATTATTCAATGCCTTATAGCAAGAACTCCACATGTTAAAAGCATTTCCGTTTAATATGGCAGTTTCACTATATTCATATTCTATCCTTAAAGGATTTCTCTCATTTAAACTAGGCTTGATGGCTCTAAAATCAGTGCCTTTCATGGCAGCGCGTAAATAAAGACCTGCACCTAAATAGCTTGTTCCAGCAATCTCGTTATATACTCCGATTAAAACACCATTTGCCTTCTTTACATTAGAGAATACTATTGTTTCATTTATTTGGTCGTCAGGAAATTTTTCCAATACATTATCACAAGAGCTAAGCAGTATACTCATTACCAACAAGTACACTATTGTTTTTATATTTTTCATCATTTTTCTCCTTTTATTTTGTTAGATATTATTATTAAAAATCAAGCTTTAAACCCAAAGTAAAACTTCTAGCTGTTGGGATTTGATAAAAATTCACTCCATTTATCGAAGATTCTGGGTCATAACCGTCTAGCGCTGTTGATAGAAATACATTATTTATTAAAGCATACAAGTTTATAGACTGTATATACTTACTAGTAATAGGTACGTTATATCCAAGACGTATGTTTTTAAGTTTTAAATAATCTGCACTATACAAATATCTTGTTGATATAGAGTTGGATCCGTTAGTGGCACCATTTATTCTTACAGGAACATTTGTATTGGTATTTGTTGGAGTCCACCTATTTAATTGATTTGTTGTTACGGTATATTGAGGTCTCGCCCCATCATCATCTCTTTTATACGAGGTTAAATCATATACACTACCCCCTATTCCATAAGTGAATAAAAAATTAAAGCTCCAGTTCTTATATGTAATTTCATTAGAAAAACCACCTTGAACGTCCTGTGTTGCTTGACCAAAAATACCGTAACCAGCTTCTTGATAGTTCTCTGTAATTGATCCTGTTCTATTTCCATTATCATCTAAAACATACCATTGAGCACTACCGGTTTCTGGATTCACTCCTTTATAATCTCTCAGATAAAAAGAATAAAAATTTTCTCCTTCTCGACGAATAATAGGGTATTCATCATAGTTTCTAGAAGTAATAATAATATCGCTAGGCAATTGAGTAATCTTATTTTTTAAAGTACTCGTATTGATAGTAGTATTCCATGTAAAATCTTCTTGTTCTATAATATTAGCTCCTAATGAAAACTCAAGTCCACTATTCTCCATACTACCATAATTTCTTAACGCAGTATTAAACCCACTAGTAGAAGATATAGGTACGTCTAATAATATATTATCGGTTTTTTTATTAAAATACTCCAGAGTTATCGCATACTTATCAAACAACTGAAAATCAAATCCTACATTAAAGTTTTTACTTGTTTCCCAAGATAAATTTTCGTTGGCAACTTGAGATAGTTGTACTCCTGCATCTTCTCCATAGCCATTTCCTCCACTAAAAAAAGGAAGATGAGCATATAGTTGAGATGGTAAGTTCCCATTTGTACCATAACTAGCTCTTAATTTCATGTCCTGAAAAACACCATCCTTTCCTTCCATAAAATTCTCTTGACTTATTCTCCAAGCACCAGAAATTGCCCAAAAATTACCCCATCTTGAATTAATTCCAAACCTTGAAGAACCATCTCGTCGAAAACTTCCACTTAAATAATACTTTTTATCTAAGTCATAGTTAACCTGTGAAAGAAAAGAAACTAAACCATAACCTGTCTCATTACCTGAAAAACCCCAATTTCCGTTAACTCCATTTGGCGCTAGTAAATTGTCATCCAATACATCATATCCATCTATTCCAATCCACTTAGCCTTAGTGTCTTCTACTTCAAAACCAGCTAAGGCGCTAACCGTGTGTTTTTCATTAAATACTTTATTATAATTTACAATATTAGAACTTGTTATTCTGAATCCTTCTTGTTTATATTGCCCTGTTGCTCCATTCCATTGTCCTGCACCCGAGCCAAATTGGCTATTGTCATAACTAACTTCATCTGTTGAGTAATGTTCTACACCAAATGTCGATTTGAATGATAAATTTTCATTAAAATCCAATTTTCCCCAAAAAGTTCCTCTGGTTCTAAATTCATCATTTGTAAACACCCCTAATGCCAGTAAAGCAGAGGGATTGGAATTTGCGTCTAATTGGTTTGGCAAATCGGCGTACGAACCATCATCGTTTCTTATACGAGCTACTGCGGGAATCATACGTGCCATATAATAAGGATTTAATGAGAACGCTCTCTCATAAGTTGCTCCTCTTTTTCTTAAAGCCATCGATAAATTAGCACCGAAACTCACATAATCATTTGCCTTGTTTTCTAAATTAATTCTACCTGAATAACGTTTCAAATCAGACCCTACAAATGTTCCTTCTTGATCTAAATATTCACCTGAAACAAAAAATTTGAACGTATCTGAACCCCCACTGGCAGTAAGGTTATATTTTTGAGTTACACCATTTCTTGAAATATCTCCAATCCAATCACTATTATATGCCGTAGTTCCATATAACTGTTCGTAGTTTGTTGTAGCTTCAGCAACATAAGAGTTATAAAGGGTTGAATTAGCATAAACACCTTTAAAATCGCTATTATCATTATTCACAATTAGCCTGTTCACATCACCTTCTAACCATAATTCTTTATATTGTTCTCCGTTAACTAGGTTTTCCATGTTTAAGTTATTGGCAAAACCTAATTGAGAAGTAAATGAAAATTTAGTTTTTCCACTTTGCCCTCGTTTAGTTGTAATAATAATTACACCGTTAGCTGCTCGAGAACCGTATAAGGAAGCTGCTGCTGCATCTTTTAATACGGTAAGAGTTGCGATATCGTTGGGGTTTATACTGGTTAAAGGATTCTCTGCTTGAATACTCCCATTAGCAGCTCCTCCCCAAGCTCTTAAAGTGGCATCTGAGTTAATCACCACGCCATCAACTACATATAGAGGTTGAGATGACCCATTTACCGAACCAACCCCTCTAATCCGAATATTTGATGGTCCTCCTGGTTGTCCGGTAGTAGCAATCTGAACTCCAGCAACATTACCCTGTAATCCCTCCTCAAAACTACCAGTAGCTTCCCTAACAATTGCTTCGGTTTTAACAGTTTGTGCAGATCCTGTAAAACTGCTTTTTTTAGAGGTTCCATAAGCCGTTATTACAACTTCGTCTAATTGGTTATCTACTTCCATTGTCACATTAAGAATGTTTGATTCTCCTACTGTAAATTCTAATGATTTGAATCCTACATAAGAAAAAATCAAAACCTTACCCTTACTAACATCGATAGTGTAGTTACCGTCAAAATCTGATTGTGCTCCTTTAGTTGTTCCCTTTACAATAATATTTACTCCAGGTAAAGGTATCCCTGAATTGTCGGTAACAGTTCCTGTAATTGTTTTTTCTTGAATGTTAATTATGGTATCTGTATACATTGAATTTGCATAAACAGAGCTGAAATTTATATTAATCACTACAAGAAACGTAATTAATATATAATCTCTAAAATTCCTTTTTTTCTTAAAAACGGAATTAATGTTGTTAATTTTATTCATAAGCTTGTGTTTTATAGTTAGTTATTATTGCTGTATGGTGTAGTAGTTCTTTTTATAACAATTTTTAGTTTATCCTCTTATTTAATTGCCCATTTCATATATTGTATTAATTAACATAAATTTTACTCTGAATTAAATTCTCTTCCATATGAAAATTAAGAGTGAAATCAAAAATGAACTTTCATTTGTCCAAATTTATTCTTATTTTTAATACCTAACAAGACTAAGTAAGTAAGTTATTGATGTTTATGGGTAATCAAATAGAATTAAGACATATTCGATATTTTTTAGCTGTAGCTGAAGAATTGCACTTTAGAAAAGCTGCGGAGCGATTATACATTTCTCAACCAGGGTTGAGCAGGCAAATCAAACAAATGGAAGATGATTTGGGAATTAAATTATTTGAACGAAATAACAGAAAAGTAAACTTGACCAAGGTCGGACTGTATCTTCAAACTGAACTTTCAAGAAAATTAAAAAATTTAGATCATATTTTCATCCACGCTAAATTGCTTCAAGAAGGAAAGAATGGTATTTTAAATCTAGGCTATGTAGGTTCTGCCATGCATAAAATTATCCCCGATTTACTGTTGAAGTTTAAGAAAGACCATCCAAATGTTCTATTCAATTTAAAAGAAATGGACAATAAAAAACAAATAGAAAATTTATTTTTGCAAAATATTGATGTAAGTTTCACAAGGTTAGAAAGGGTTTCAAGAGATTTAAATATTCTGCAAGTTTTAAAAGAACCGTTTTGTTTAGTCCTTCCAAAAGATTATCCAATAGATAGTACAAATTTTAAAGACATTTCTCAATTTAAAAATGAATCTTTTATTCTGTTTGACCAAGAATTCAGTCCGTCTTATTACAAAAAAGTAATGCAAATTTTTGACGATAGTGGGTTTACCCCTCAAATTTCCCATAATACCATCCATGCAAGCACCATTTACAAATTAGTTGAAAATAAATTAGGCATTGCTATAGTTCCAAAATCTTTACAACTTAAATTTTATAAAAACGTGAAGTTTATTGAATTGGATAAAATACCTCAACGAACAATTTTATCCATTGTATGGGATGATAACAATACAAATCCCATTTTAGAAATTTTATTGAACTATTTTAAATGAAAAAGTTTAAATGGGTTCAATTTCCAATCCTTTAAAAAAAACTTTCTCTATTTGATTTATACCAAAAGAATAAGGGATGAATGCATAGGAACTAATTGGTTTTGTGAGTATTATATTGGCATATTTACCA
>JBAQZZ010000193.1:0-6337 GCA_049791475.1 Flavobacteriaceae bacterium
TAGCGCTTTCTTTTATTTTTCTTTGAATTGTACCATCTTTCAACTGCTTTAAAAACCCACCGTTTTTTTCTATATCTTTAAATAAAACCAATCCTTTTTCTGCTAATTGGTTGGTTAAGGTTTCAATGTAATAAGCACCGTCAGAAGGATTCTCAACTTTATTAAAATAACTTTCGTGCTTTAAAATTAAAAGTTGATTTCTGGCAATGCGCTCTCCAAATTCATTGTCTTTATGATAAATAGCATCGTACGGCAAATTGCAAATGGTGTTTGCACCACCTAAAATAGCACTCATACATTCTGTTGTGGTGCGTAGCATATTGGTGTTGTAATCGTAAACCGTTTTATTTCGTTTTGATGGCGTAACGGTAATATGACAATCTGTATTTATGTTATATTCTGATGCTAATGTTTCCCAAAGCAATCTTAAAGCTCTTAGTTTTGCTATTTCGAAAAAGTAATTGGTGCCAACTGAAATGTTGAAAAGGACTTTAAGTTCACCAATGGGTTCGTCTTTAATAAGATTCAAATATTCATTAGCATGTGCCAAAGCGTATCCTAATTGTTGCACCATATTTGCACCCGCATTTTGATATAAAGTGGCATCAATACTAAGAGATTTGGTAGTTTTTACGATGGTTTTAAATTTTGAAAAATCATCATTTAAATTAGTATACCAATTTCCTGTTTTGGCAAGATTGTTTATTATGTCTGAGTGTATATAGATTCGTGCTTTCAATGAAATTACACCTATTTGTTTTGTAAAATTTTCAGATAAAAACTGTAATTCAAAATGAATTGAAGTATTGTCTAAATCTATATTTTTCAACAAATCTTCTGTTGAAATAGTTTCTGATGGCAGAATAAATTTTATGCTTTCGGCACCTCTTTCAATAGCATCAACAGCTTTTAAATTTGATTTTTCAACATTGGCAACAAAAATAGATTGACAGATTTTCCATTGTGTTGCTTTGGTGTTTGAATTTTCAGGAAGTTCAGTAAAATCATCTGCATGATAATAGGGTTTTACAGCAATATCTTCGTTAGAATTCCAAACAAGGGCATCATTATAATCAGCTCCTTTTAAATCGAACTGAATTTTTTGTTTCCATTGTTTTGATGAAACCGAATCAAATTCACTAAATAACTTTTTAGTCATTTTGTTTTACTTTTAAACTGTCTTCATATTCAATAATAAAAATTTCCTCATTGTCGCGTTTCATATAGTATTCTTCACGAGCAAATTTTTCTAATCCTTCTTCAGTACTTAATTTCTTTATGGCTTTATTATCTTTTTCAATTTCTCTTTTGTAGTATTCTTTTTCATCTTCAAGGGCTTCAATATCATTATTTAATTCGTTGTGTATAAACCAAGAATTGGCATCAAAAAAGAGCATCCAAACCACAAAACCTACCAAAATTAACATAAACCAATTTTTAAAAGGTTTTAAATATTTGCTTGTATTTTTATTGAATTTAGCCACTTACAATCTATTATTTATTATGGTACGCACAATATCGATCGCCACGGTATTGTATTTATTATTCGGGATTATTATATCTGCATATTCCTTCATAGGCTCTATAAATTGATCATGCATCGGTTTTAAAGTGTTTTGATATCTTGCTAAAACCTCGTCAATATCTCTTCCACGTTCTTTTATATCACGTTTTAATCGTCGGATTAGACGCTCATCTGTATCTGCGTGCACAAATATTTTAATGTCAAACATATCCCGTAATTCAGGATTTGTTAAAATTAAAATGCCTTCAACGATCATCACTTTTCGTGGATGCGTTAAAATAGTATCGCCCGTTCTATTATGTTTAACGAACGAATAAACGGGTTGGTGTATGGGTTTGTTTTTTTTTAATTCTTTAAGATGATTGACTAGCAAATCAAAATCTATAGATCTTGGATGATCAAAATTTATATTTACGCGTTCGTCATAGCTTAAGTGTGTCGTGTCTTTATAATAAGAATCTTGTGATATGATGCCTACTTCGCCTTCAGGAAGCTCATGAAGTATTTGGTTAACAACCGTTGTTTTTCCACAACCGGTTCCACCTGCAATTCCAATAATTAGCATGATTTATTGTTTGTTTGGTCTTTACAAAGTTAGGTAAATGTAAAGTCAAATAAGAAGAAAGTATCTTATTTTTTAATCTTAGAAACTTCTTCTTCGGTAATTATTTTGTCATTTTTATTTCCCCAGCTATTGGTGATGTAATTCATAACATCGGTAACTTCATCATCGCTTAATCCCATGGCTACCATAACACTATTATATGTTTTTCCATTCACTACAATTTCTCCTTGTTGTCCGTATTTAATGCCTCGAATACTAGCCTCCCGGTTATTAAAAAGGTAATCTGATTTCGCTAAAGGCGGATATATATTTTCTACACCTTCGCCATTAGGTAAATGGCAAGTCATACAAAAATCGGTATATATTTCGCCACCTCTTTCAATACTTTGCTTTAAAGCATCATTTTGAGATACGCATGAAAATGAAAGCGTTAAAATAAGACTGAGTATAAATAATTTCATGAATAGCGGTTTAATTTTCTGGAACAATTTTCATTATACCTTTTCCTTCCACGGCAATATAAATATAACCATCTGGGGCTTGAACAACATCTCTAACACGCCCAATATTTTCAAATAATTTTTCACGTTTAACGACCTCATCATTTTCTAAAATTAACCGTTCTAGATATTCAAATTTTAATGAGCCAACAAGCACATTGCCTTCCCAATCTGGATATTTTTCAGAAGAAACAATAGCCATTCCACTTGGTGCGATAGATGGTACCCAATAGAACAAAGGTTGTTCCATGCCCTCTTTTGCTGTTAAATCTGTAAATGAAGTACCATTATAATTGATGCCATAAGAAATAACGGGCCATCCAAAATTTCTCCCTTTTTGAACAATATTTATTTCATCACCGCCTTGTGGACCATGTTCGTTAACCCAAATAGCTCCCGTAACTGGGTTTTTTGCCATGCCTTGCGGGTTTCTGTGGCCATAGCTGTAAATAGCCGTTTTTGCATTTGCAGTATTTACAAATGGATTATCCTGAGGAATACTTCCGTCGGCATTTAATCTGTAAATTTTACCACAATCGCGGGTTATATCTTGCGGATTAACATCTCTGTCGCCTCGGTCGCCAATTGAAAAATATAAGTAACCTTCATTGTCAAATTTTATACGAGAACCCCAATGTTGACCTTTTTTTGTATTGCCTTCTGCTTTATAAAGTTTCTCGAAATTAACTAAGGTATTGCCGTTTAATTTTGCTCTAGCCAAAGCAGTATTGCCGCCGTCGCCTTCACCTTCTGAAGAGGAATAAGTCATGTAAATCCATCCATTGTTTTCATAATCTGGGTGTATTTCAATATCTAGAAAACCACCTTGCCCGCGAACATAAACTTCTGGGGCACCTTCAATATTTGTTTTTATACCATCTTTAAAATGAATAAGTTCACCAGATTTTTCTGTGACTAACATACTTCCATCGGGTAAAAATGCCATACCCCAAGGAATATTTAAATCTGGTACAATTAATTCTGTGGTGTAACTTAAATTAGTTGGATCTTCAGCTTTTACCTCAGATTCAATTTGTTGTGCACAAGAAAAACATGCAAAAAATATAATAGCTAATAGCGAGTGAATTTGTTTCATTATTTTTTGATTTAAAGTTACGTTAAAAAACGTAATTTAGGTTAATTCCAGTAAAATAGTTTATTGGGTTTCCAGGATAATAATATCTGGGAGCACTACCTCCAAAGCCTGAAGTGTTAATCAGAATTTGAGAGGCATATACCTCTTCAAAGATATTATTTACTCCCAAGAATGTATTTAACTTTAGCTTTTTATTAAGATTTGTTTTATAGCCTATTTTGATATTGGTCAGTTTATAACTATCAGAATATAAGCTGTTCGCATCTGTAATAGGCATACGCCCAACATATTGAAAGTTTATGTTGCCATAAAGCCCAAAAGCAGAGTCAAAATCAATTCCTGCGTTAAAAATATCTGAAGGCACTCCTGTTAAATCATTTCCAGAAAAGTCATTACTATCATCAATAAATTCTTTAAAAATGAAATTGTTAAGCGTGTAATTTACGAATGAACTTAGAGATAGGTTTTTGTTCTCAAACCATCTGTAATTTAAAGCTATTTCCAATCCATCATGTTGCGTTCTACCTGCATTAATGCCAATAAATTCATCTTGAGCAGTTCGTCTAGACACTAATAGATTTTTTATATCTAAACGGTAAATGGCTACATTGAATTGTAAGAGGTTATTTAAAACTGAACCTCTTGTGCCAACCTCAAAATTCCATCCTGTTTCCGGTTTTAAGTTCGTATTTATTTGTCCGTCGGGAAGTAACGTTTCTTGAAGGGAAATAGGAGAAAAGCCATGACTTATGCTTGAAAAAATTGAAATATTTTCTGAAAATAGATGTGATAATCCAAATTTTGGAGATAAAATAGTTTTGAATTTAAAGCTGCCAGATTGATCTGGGTTATTTGCTGAAACTTGAAATCTATCCTTTAAAATATAAGATGTTTCATTTAAATTTAAGCCTATTGAGCCTGTTGTTTTCTCTGAAAATTTATAATCAATTTCTGAAAAAACATTGTAGTAATTACGTTTTTCTTTGAAATTAGATAGTTGTTCGCCTTCAACACTTCCAGTTCCAGTTGGGAAATCTTGATACAAATTTTCAAAAGTACCGTATTTATAAGTATCTCTAAAAAGTTCGCCACCAATAGTCCAATTTAGGTTTTTGCCAAATACTTGGGTGTTTCCTAAAAACCGACTTCTAATACCAAAACCGAAAGTGTTTTCTTCTAAAATATTAAAAGGTCTAGGTTCATAAGCATCTCTAAAGGAGGCGAAAATACTTGTGGCTTGTTTTAAATTGGTGTTGTAATTATGATTCCATGATATCCCGAAAATACCTCTTTTAGAATCTTCAAAACCTTGGGATTGTTTCCAAGTAAAAGCAGCAGATTTTGGAGTGTTTAAATAAGTAGATTCATCAATTGAACTTGGAATAAAAGCTTTTAAATCAACATAACTTACTAAAAATGACAATTCATCTTTTTCACTTAAAAAATGATTAGAATTTATGGTAAATGTTTGTCTGTCGTATTGATTGTTCTCTCGATAACCACCACTGTGTGTGTTGCTATAAACTGCTCTAAAACTGTTTTTTGCTGAACCATGATTTACATTTGTAATGCCTTTAAAAAGTCCGAAAGAACCAACGGATAATTCAGAATTTAAATCTGATTGATTTAAAAATGCATTTTGAGGTGTCATGTTAATAACGCCACCAAGGCCAGCGCCATAAATGCTAGATGCTGCACCTTTAATAATTTCGAAACGTGAAATTGAAGCGAGTTCGAAATCTTCAATGGTAGTTTCTCCGCTACCATTTGTGAGTGGAATATCTTTAAAATACGATCTAATTTTTGAAGTTCCGAATAAATTTCTTGATCCTATACCTCTAACTGTAATTCTATTAGTATTAAGTGCGCCACTTTGCATAAAAACACCAGGAGTTCTATTCAGTATTGGAGCAAAATCAGTATTGTTTGAACGTTGAATGTCTTCCGATGAAATAATATTGATAGATGTAGTAGCTCTTAATAGCTTTTTTGGAATATGGTTAGTACTTATAATGACTTCATTTAATTCTGAGGGATTTATATCTAATTGAATGATAATGTATTGATTGTTTTTTAATTCAAAACGCTTATCAATATACCCTTGTTTTTTAAATGAATAGATACCTGCTTTTAATAGTTCAAAAGTACCATCTGCGCTTGTCGTTGTAACTATTTTGTCTGTTATATCTAGTATTTGAGTAATTGCTAACGGTGTTCCATTATTGCTATCAATTACTTTTCCTTTTATTTTTGATTGACTAAAACACAAAATAGTGATACTGAAAATCAAGAAAGAAATTATATTTTTTAATAATACTTGCACTAAAGTAGCTTTGAAATTAAAACGGCTAAAGTATCAATTTTAAACAAGATTTTTTTTAAGAATTGTAATTGCAAAATGAATAAATAAAGTATATTTGCATCCCGTTACAGATAACAAAATTCGGGGTGTAGCGTAGCCCGGTTATCGCGCCGCGTTTGGGACGCGGAGGTCGCAGGTTCGAATCCTGCCACCCCGACTTTTAGGGTATCAAACGATACCAAATAATAGCTAATCTTATGATAATCAACGATTTTAATATTTTTTGATATCATGTGATTAGCTTTAATATCAATTGGCAGGTTACCTATTCGGTTACCTGAAAAGTTAC
>JBAQZZ010000194.1:0-1836 GCA_049791475.1 Flavobacteriaceae bacterium
AGTTCAGGGAAGTGGTCTCTCCAATTGAGATGTCGGATTTTTGACTTCCCGCCGTAAACAAGAAATCAACCTGATTGTAGTTTATCGTTGTGCTTGCGGTATGGGTTACACCGGCATCTGATTCCACACTTATCACGATATCATGCTGACCTGCTTCCGTTCCCGTGTAGACCACATTATTCTCGTTGGGGTTCAACTGAAATTTCTCCCCGGGACCATATTCCGTCCCATTTACCCGAATAGCACTATTTTTCCCTGACGAATAGAATGCTTCGTAGCTCGCATTTGCTCCATCGGGAATCTCGTCTATATCGATAATCACATTAACCGGAATGTTTGCGAATTCAGATGTTTTGGACGGTGTAATATTTACTTGAAAATCATTCTGTTTTGTTTCCAAATCGATGATTACAGGGCCTACTACTTGGCCGTAGTTATCGGTTACCAAGAATGAAACCTGATGGGAGCCGATGCTTTCGGGGTAATAGAACAATGAGAAATTTCCTAACTCAACGGTATAATCGGTCGAATTTTGGATGTTGTTTCCATTGATTCCAGTAAGCCTGCCATTCCCTTCCAATATTTCATAGGTAAGATTGTAGTCGATATTTTCTGTATTCCCGTTAGACTTGATATTAAAATTGAATTGCGATCGTTCGTTTACAAAAACCGAATTACTTTCTGAATTTCCTGAGAAGGTAAAAGGTATATTGGCAACCTCAATTTCAACGCTATCACGTTTAGTCTGTCCGTTGGAATCCCTTAAATCAAAGTATATCTTTTTTTTGCCTAATTCGGTACTGGTAAATGTGTAATTGTAAGAGTTGGGCACAATGGTACGGTATTGACCTGGTTCCATTACACCTCCGTTATGATCTCGAACTGTTCCGCTACCTTCACTTGTTGTGGCAAATGAATGCGTTATTTCGTATGCTACATCCGACTCTTCATCCTGTGTTGTAAGGTCTACTGCAACGGCTAGATTAGTATCCAACTCCACTTGGGTGGACGCAGCGGTCGTATTAATTGTGAAATCGAGATTTAGGACATTCAAAAGTAGTTCTTCTGTTAAAGAGGCACCATCTGGAGCTTTGGCTGTAACAATCAATTTGTGTTCGCCCAAGGTTTCGGGTAGGTAGCTCAATTCCGAAATTCCTTTTGGTAAGTTAAATGGCTTTCCAGCGTCAAAAATTTCGTTTCCTGAATAGAGTTTTCCAGTCCCATTTTCAATCTGATACGTTACTTCAAAGTCACTTTTATTTTCAGGATTCTCAGTTTCTTTATCTCTTAAAAGGGTAACATTTACTGGATTCTTAGAGTTAATTATGAACTCGTTTACCCCTTTGTTCAATAAGAAACTAAAACTGGCGAATTTGGCATTATATAGAAGCTCAAGCTCTTTTGTTCTCAAGTTCGAATCCCATGCCGTAAACTTTACCTTATGAGCACCTGTGTCAATGGCAACATAATTAAATGCCCAGTTACGATTTTTGATACTCAAAGTGTCATTTTGCCTAAGGGTATCACCTTCCATATTCAAAAAGTACCCTCTTGCATTTAAACTGGTGTACTTTAGGTAATAATCGACCGTGGAGATTTCTTTTTCAGGAACTAAGGAAAAAGATGTTCTACTACTTTCGAAAAGGTAGCTTTCTTCTGGGTGCTCTCCCGAAAAGCTAAAATCGAAATCGTCCAAAATAACATCTTCAAAATCCTTGCTACAAGCAAATAGAAGAAGAGAAACTATGGTCAAAAGACCCATTGTGATTTTGGTGGTCGTATATTGATTTTTCATTTTCAATTGGTTTAAAACAGAAAATAGCGCAATCCTATACC
>JBAQZZ010000195.1:0-3836 GCA_049791475.1 Flavobacteriaceae bacterium
CAGCAAGCTGATATCATTATAGCTTGTGGTGGAGATGGGACTATAAACGAAGTCGCTTCTACTTTGGTTGACACAAATATTCCTTTAGGAATTATACCTGTTGGCTCGGGGAATGGTTTGGCTTCTAATTTAGGCATTCCAAAAAATATAAGAAAAGCACTTCATATTATAAAAAACAGGAAGATTTCAAAAATAGATGTAGGCTGTGTTAACTATAAGTATTTTTTTAGTAACACAGGTTTTGGTTTTGATGCAAATGTGATAGAAAACTACGAGGCTTCGCAGAGAAGAACTCTTTTCTGTTATATAAAAGCATCCTTAAAATCCTTTCGAGAATATCACAAAAGAAAGGAAATCGCTATTAACATTAATGGAGATTCAGAGGTTGTTAATCCATTTTTAATTTTTATTTCAAATTCAAATGAGTTAGGATATAATTTTAGCTTAACACCTAAAGCCTCTCTACAAGATGGACTGTTAGACGTTGTTATTGTACCAAAAATAGGCAAACTAAAAATGTTATTTTTTGGCTTTTGTATGCTTATTAAAAAACCACAACTATTAAAGGATGTCAAGTGTTTTCAAACTAAAGAGATTACGCTTTCGCGAAAGCGAGGTGATTTTTTTGAATCTCAAATTGATGGAGAATTAGCTAAAATTAGCGAGCAATCACTTACCATATCTTTAAAAGAAAAAGCTTTAAGTGTCATAATATAGGTTGATTAATCTACTAGATTACGTCTTTAAGTTTTCTTAAGAATTCTCATTTACATTTAACATAAAATAAACTGCATATACAGAAAGCTACTTTAATTAAAACATCTAATTTAATGATATCAAAGGATTTAAAATTCTTATGGCTGTTATGCACAGTTTTATTTTTGTCAACAATTCCACTTCAAGCTCAAGACACGAGTGAGACGAAACCACAAGTTGGAACAACCCAAAAAATAGGTGACGTTATCCTTTTTGCATTACCAATAGCTACAGTAGGCGCTTCTTTCATTATAGGCGATGAAAAAGGTGCTTGGCAATTTACAAAAGGACTTTTACTTACAGCAGGTGTTACTTATGGCTTAAAGTACAGTATAAACAAACAACGACCAGATATGAGCAATGATAATGCTTTCCCTTCTGGACATACCTCTACGACTTTTCATAGCGCAGGATATATTCATAGACGCTATGGGTTTAAATACAGTATTCCAGCTTACGCACTTGCAGGGTTTACTGCTGCTAGCAGAATTGATTCAAATAAACATGATTTTCTTGATATTTTGGCTGGAGCAGCTATAGGTCTTGGAAGCAGTGTATTGTTTACCACAGAATACCAACAAGAACATCTGGAGCTTATTTTTAATAGTAGCGAAGGTGATTATATGCTTGGTTTTAAATATAAATTCTAACTATATCCATAAATTTTTAAATGAAAAAATTAATTTGCCTTTTAGTGGCTTTGATACCTTTAATTGCCATAGCGCAAGACATTGATTCACCTTCGGAAATTAGAAGAGAAACTGCTTATGAAGTATTTGGCGACTATGCACAACATGCACCAGCATTAACTTCTTTAATTGTCATTATAGCTAAAAAAGATAAAAAAGGGTTTTGGCAGTTTGCAAAATCTTATGGTACGACATTAGGTGTTACTTACGCTTTAAAATACGCTATAAACAAACCAAGACCAGATGGCAGAACAGATGGAAAAGCGTTCCCTTCAGGTCATACAGCAGTTGCATTTTCTGGAGCTTCCTTTCTACAAAGGCGTTATGGTTGGGAGTATGGAATACCTGCCTATGCTATAGCTGGATTGGTAGCATACACTAGATTAGAAGGGATTAATCAAAGACACGATGGTTGGGATATTTTAGGTGGAGCACTTGTTGGTATAGGAAGTACTTATCTATTTGCCACACCATACCAAAAAGAACATTATGAGTTAACTTTTAATAGCGGAGACGGTAATTATTTAGTTGGGTTAAAGTATAAATTTTAAACAAAAATGAGTTCACAAGTAAGCAAAGTTAAAAAACATTGTCTCGATTTATTGAAACATAGTAGGTGTAAAGTGTTGCCATTTCATAGTATTAAGCATACGCTAGAGGTTTTTGAAAATGTAGAAACTATAGGTAATTACGAAGGTGTAAACAAGGAGGAAATAGAGATTTTAAAAATTGCTGGATTATTTCACGATACAGGTATATCTCAAGAATACATTGGTCACGAAAGTATTAGTGCTAATTATGCTAATACTTTTTTAAGTGGATTAAATTATCCGAATAATGCAAAGGCAGAAATATTGAATTGTATTCTTGCGACCAGAATGCCTCAAAATCCTATATCAACTTTAGAATGTATAATCTGTGATGCCGATTTATTTCATCTATCTAGTAGTAATTATTTGTTTAAAAATGAATTGTTGAGAACAGAATGGAAAGAATATATGGATTTGATTTTTACAGATGAAGAATGGTGTCAATTGAATTTAGATTTTCTTACAAATCACAAATACCATACAGACTATGGTAAAAACGTGCTTCAAGAAAAGAAGCAGAAGAATATTATGTTAATGGAAAAGTTAAAAGCGGAAGCTATTAACTAATTCATTTCAAGAAAAACAAAAGGCAACGTAGAAAACTAAAACACGAAGACATGATTAAAATTTAATGACAACACCCAAACTCATAACCTGTATTACATTTTTTTTAGTCACATTAGTTGGTTTTGCACAGCATAAAATAAAGATAAGCGCAGAGCTTGATACCATTTCACATACCATCAAGATAAACCAAGAAGTGGTCTATTTTAATACATCCAAAGATGCTTTAACCCAAATTTTATTTCTCGATTGGGCTAATAGTTATGTAGATAAAGAAACACCACTTGCCAAACGTTTTGCAGAAGATTACAAACGTAATTTACATTTTGCAAGTGCGCATGAGCGTGGTTTTACCAAAATAGACTCTATTAAAAACAAATTGGAAAACGCCTTAACTTGGCAGCGTTATAATGGCTTTCAAGATATTTTAGAGGTTAATTTAAACGAACCTCTCAAATCTGGAGATAGCACTTTAATTCATTTTACTTATAGCGTAAAACTACCAGATGATAAATTTACAAGTAACGGTTATACTCATGAAAAGAATTATAATTTACGCTATTGGTATTTAGTTCCTGCGGTTTATGACACCAAGTGGGAAGTCCATAGCAATAAAGATTTAGGCGATTTTTATGCGCCATTGGCATCCTATGACATCGAATTTGCCATTCCTAATAATTATACGTTAACTTCATGTCTTAAAGAATCTGAACAAGACAAAGGTGGCAAAAAAACGATTTCACTTTCAGGAGTAAATCAAAGAGAAGTTAAATTATACATTCAGAGAACATCTAATTTTTATCATCTTAAAACAGATGAATTTGATTTGGTCACTAACATTTACGCAGACAAAGTTGAAGATTCAAAGAAATTAGAAACTGCCAATAATATAGTCGCGTTTCTAAAAGATAATTTAGGCGATTTTCCGTTGGAAAAACTCATCGTTTCAAATATCGATAAGCGCAAGAATCCTATTTATGGCTTTAATCAGCTTCCCGAAAAATTCAGACCTTTTTCAAATGAGTTTCAGTTTGAAATATCCTTGCTAAAAAGTACCATTGATGCGATGCTCGAAAGCACATTGGTAATTAATCCAAGAGAAGAAAAATGGGTTACTGATGGCATTTTGGTGTATTTGATGATGGATTATATGAACTCATATTATCCTGAAATGAAATTGGGTGGTACACTTTCAGAGATTATAGGTTTGCGTTGGTTTCATGCAGCAGATTTAACC
>JBAQZZ010000196.1:0-8597 GCA_049791475.1 Flavobacteriaceae bacterium
AATAATTCGCCTGATGTATTAAATCGTGTGTATTACCATTTGTATTTCAATGCGTTTCAACCAGACAGCGAAATGGATGTGCGTTCTCGAACTATTGCAGATCCTGACGGCAGAGTAACAGATAGAATTAGCAAATTAAAACCTAACGAAATTGGGTATATAAAAGTGAATTCTTTAAAGCAGAACGGTGTTATTTTAAATCATGAAACGGTTGGTACCGTTTTAGAAGTCGATTTAGCAAAACCTATTCAACCAGGTGAAAAAGTGACTTTCGATATGGTTTTTGATGCCCAAGTACCTGTTCAAATTCGTCGCTCTGGAAGAAATAATGCAGATGGTGTCTCGCTTTCTATGACGCAATGGTACCCTAAATTAGCGGAGTACGATTTTGAAGGTTGGCATGCCGACCCTTATATAGCAAGAGAATTTCATGGTGTTTGGGGTGATTTTGATGTTAAAATCACACTTGATAAAAATTATATTATTGGAGGAACAGGTTATTTACAAAACCCAAACGAAATAGGTTACGGCTATGAAACAGGACCGGTTTCACGACCTAATTCTGATAAACTAACATGGCATTTTAATGCGCTAAATGTGCATGATTTTACTTGGGCTGCCGATCCTGATTATCTTCATGATACGGTTCAGGTACCAAATGGTCCATTACTCCATTTCTTATACTCAAATGATAACGATATTATAGAAAACTGGAAAAAAATTCAACCTGAAACGGTAAAAATGATGCAGTTTTTTAGCGAAAACGTTGGTCAATATCCTTATAAACAATACTCTTTTATTCAAGGCGGTGATGGCGGTATGGAATATGCCATGTGTACATTAATTACTGGTGGTTCAAATTACGGTGGCCTTTTAGGAACAGCGGCTCACGAATTGGCACATACTTGGTTTCAGTTTTTATTAGCTTCAAACGAAGCAAAACACGAATGGATGGATGAAGGCTTTACCAGTTATATTTCGGCATTAGCCATGAATTCAATAAGAGAAAATAAAAGGAAAAATCCGTTTTTAGGCTCTTATAGAAGTTATATTCGTTTAGCAAATTCTGGCATAGAACAGCCGTTAACCACGCATGCCGATCGTTATAACTTAAACGCTGCTTACGGTGATGCAGCTTATAGTAAAGGCGCTGTGTTTTTAGCGCAATTAGGTTATGTTATTGGTGAAGAAAATTTAAAAAAAACCATCAAAAAATATTTTGATGATTTTTCATTTAAACATCCAAAACCATTAGATATCATAAGAACTGCCGAAAAAGTATCTGGTTTAGAATTAAACTGGTATTTAATAGATTTTGCCCAAACCACAAATACTATTGATTATGGCATTAAAACCATTGAAGGAAACACAATTACTTTAGAGCGTATTGGTTTAATGCCTATGCCTATTGATGTAACTGTTACTTATATTGATGATTCTACTGAAGATTTTTATATTCCATTACAAATGATGCGTGGTGAAAAACCAACCACAGCAACCATTATTAAAGATTGGGCTTGGGCCTACCCAACATATACTTTTGAAACGTCTAAAAAAATAAAATTTGTTGAAATAGACCCTAGTGGTTTGATGGCGGATGTTGATGACTCGAATAATAAAAAGTAAGTTACAGAACTTATAAAATGATACAAAAAGAATTAACATCAAGAAATAACTAACATCCTATTGATTACTTAATTTTAGAAGTATTAAAAGACACAAAATTAAAGCCTTCTAATAACGCTTTTTGGGTGTTTTTAATAATTTGACTTTGTAAAAAATTTCAGCTAACTTTGTTTAACGTTTGATATAAGTCCTTAAACGGACTTATATCATGCAAGCATTGGCAACAATTAGACAAAACTAACCTGAAATATGAAATTCAACCTTTTAATAGGCTTAATTCTATTAAGTTTTTCAAGCTATTCCCAAAATGAGATAACCATTGGTAAAACTTTAAAAATCCATTCCGAAATACTTAATGAAGATAGAAATTTGGAAATCTATCTACCTAAGAGCTATGAAAAATCAGATAAGACTTACCCTGTTCTATATTTACTCGATAGTTATTTAAATTTTAGGCATGCTGTAGCCTCGGCTGAATTTCTAAATTTTGATGACCGTATTCCCGAAATGATTATTGTTGGTATAAAAAACACCCACCGAAATCGTGACTTATCTCCCGAATCACCAAACCTAGACCAAAAGGAGAGAGAACGACTAGGAACTGTTGGAGGTGCCGATAATTTTATAACCTTTATTGAAAAGGAATTAATGCCACATATAGAAGGTAAATTTAGAACCGCACCTTACAAGATTATTTCAGGGCATTCCCTAGGAGGTCTATTTAATGTTTATACTTTTTTTAAACATCCAGAATTGTTTAACGCCTATATAACAATCAGCCCAAGTTTGTGGTACCCAAATGATATTATTTCTAAGGGACTTGATGACTTATTTCCCAACCCCTCTATAATGAATCAAACCTTTTACATGACACTTGCAAATGAAATTAGTGGTAATATGCGAGGTAATGTTATAAAATTAAGTGGAGAATTTGAAAACTATATAAATACCCATAAAGACACGGAGCTTCGTTTTAAATACAATCCTATGCCTGAAGAATCCCATCTCTCTGTAGGTTTGCCCTCCCTGTTTTTTGGTTTGCGATATATATTTGAACCCACGAAATACAAAAGGCTTGAAACCAAAGAAGCCATTACGGCTCAAGGTGGTCCTAAAAAAGCCATTGAAAACATAATCACCTATTTTAATAAATTATCTAAAACTTATGGGTTTGAAGTTTCTAATGAAAATGCACTTATAGATTTGGGTTTCGACTTATTAAAAATCGAAGACCTAAAACCCCATGCGTTAGAAGCATTTAAGGAGAATTTGAAAGCACACCCTGATTCTTTTAATGCATATTCTTTATTAGGAATGGCCTACGAAAAGCTTGGTTATTTACACAAAGCAAAAGACAATTACGAAATAGCCTTAAACATGGTAATGAAAACAGACGACCCCGAATGGGAATTTTACAAAGCGGACGTCGTTAAAATCGATAAGAAAATAAAAGCAAAGACTGATAACAAAAATTAAAAACTGTTTACAATAACTAAGTATATAAAAAATTGCTAGTTTTACCTAAACCAAAGTTAGTTGCTCGTTTGTAAGCTTCTGATTTCCCTGCGGAAAATCCTCGCACGCAAACCCGCAACTTTCCATACACAAAACCGTTAGTGAGCATTAAAAAACAAGACTATGAAAAAATATTATATTGCCCTATTTATTTCCTTTTCAATCACATTTGGATTTTCCCAAGAGGTTAAAAAAGATTACACAGAGGCCTTCAAACTTGTAGAGGTATGGTTGGAAGCTCAAAAGGATTTTGATAACTTGCCAAGTTTAACTGCTATTGTAATTGAGGACCAGGAAGTACTTTGGTCAGGAGCTGTTGGTTTAGCGAATATTGAAAAGAACATTAAGGCAGAAGCATCTACACTTTGTAGTATTTGCTCAATTTCCAAGTTATTTACTTCAGTTGCAATTATGAAATTATACGATGAAGGAAAACTACGATTGGATGATAGAGTGAGTGACTTACTGCCTGCTTATAAGCTTGAGCAGAAATATCCAGAAAGTGGTCCTATTACTATCAGGACATTGTTAACCCATTCTTCAGGACTTCCCAGAGAAGCTGATTATCCATATTGGACTGGGCCAGACTTTCCTTTCCCCACCAAAGCGCAAATCGATTCCAAATTAAGTGAACAAGAAACACTATATCCAGCATCTACCTATTTTCAATACAGCAATCTTGGGCTTACCCTTTTAGGCGAGATAGTTGAAGAAATATCAGGAGTTCCATACGATGAATATGTTCAGCAAAATATTCTAAAACCACTTGGACTTACAAATACTCGAACCGAACTACCAAAGCCATTATATGGAAATAAACTTGCCATTGGCTATAGTGCAATAGCAAGAGTTGGCAAGCGTAAAAAAGTAAATTTCTTTCAAGCTAATGGTATTAAACCTGCCGCTGGATTTTCTTCAAATGTGCAAGATTTAGGGAGATTCGCTTCATGGCAATTCCGATTAAGAGATAGCACAATTACAGAAATATTAAAGCCTTCCACTCTTAAGTATATGCAAAATGTACATTGGACAAATCCAGATTGGAAGATTACTTGGGGTTTAGGTTTTGGTATTTATAAAGGAACAGATGGCACTACATGGGTTGGTCACAGTGGAAGTTGTCCAGGATATGAAACTACACTTCAAATTGACTTTAAAAATAAAAGAGCTTTTTCTGTGATGATTAATGCTAATGGAACAAGCCCAGTAAAATATGCTAGGGAAATAAATGAAATCCTTAAGAAAGTGAAGGTGCCAAAAAAGGAAACACCTGCAGTTGGTAAGATAGAAAAGAAAAACCTACAGGAATTTGTTGGATATTATAATCCAATGCCATGGTGGAGTGAGGTGTATATCTCAACTTGGGGCGATAAATTAGTTAGTCTTGGATTGCCATCAGAAAAACCAAGTAAATCCATGACTTTTTACAAACATATAGAAGGCGATACCTTTCGTAGGATTAGGGATGATGAAGAATTGGGAGAAACCCTCGTTTTTGAGAGAGATAAGAATGGAAAAATCATTCATTATAAACAACATGGGAATTATTCAAAGAAAATAGATAGATAAGCAAACGGCCACTAAACAATGTATATAAAAAATTGCTAGTTTTACCTAAACCAAAGTTAGTTGCTCGTTTGTAAGCTTCTGATTTTCCTGCGGAAAATCCTCGCACGCAAACCCGCAACTATTCTTGTACGAGACCGTAAACGAACATCACAAAAACCATTTTAAAATCAAGTGGCTTTTTTATTTTACTACCTTTGATTTTTAAAATAAACCTCTTGAAATTCACGTTTAGCAAAAAAGAAAAACTAAAAAGCAAAAAGCTTATAGACAAGTTATTTGCTGAAGGACAATCGGTTTCTGTATTTCCGTTGCGATTGGTTTATATGCAATCCGTTTTTGATGAGGCTATTATTGCTAAAACAGGCGTTTCTGTAAGTAAGCGTAATTTTAAAACTGCCGTTGATAGAAATCGTATAAAACGTTTGTTAAGAGAATCTTACCGACTTAATAAAGCTAGTTATTTTAACAACATTACAACACAATATGCGTTTATGATTTTGTACATTGGCACTGAGAAACCAACGTTTTTACAAGTTGAAACTAAAATGAAACTCCTATTTGAAAAATTTCAAAACAAAGTTTCTGAAACATAAAATAACGCTGATGAAAAACATATTCAAAAAGAAAATCCTAATTCCCATATTAGCATTTTCAATATTTTTTACTGGAACTGCTTTCAAAAACGATTTTTTTGAAATTGCTAAACAAATAGAAATCTTCACCACTTTGTTTAAAGAACTCAACATGAATTATGTTGATGAAACAAACCCCGGAGATTTAATGGATACAGCCATAAAAAGTATGTTGGCCGATTTAGACCCCTACACCAATTTTATGAACGAGCAGGACGTTGAAGCTGCTAGAATTAATAATACTGGCGATTTTACTGGTATTGGTGCGCGTGTAAAAACCTTTAAAAATAAGTTGGTTATTGTTGAGCCCTATAAAAATTATCCGGCTGATAAAGCGGGTTTAAAAGCGGGCGATGAAATTATTAAAGTAGGTGATATTGTTGTTGAAACGTATAAAGATAGCGCTGGTGATTTGCTAAATGGCACGTCAGATTCATCCGTTGAAGTGACTTACAAACGCCAAGGAAAAACACAAACAGCAACCATAAAACGAGCTGAGGTTGAAATTAATGCGGTGCCTCATTTTTCATTAATAAACGAAAAAACCGGTTATATAGTTTTAAGTAGATTTAACGATAAAGCACATGCCGAAACCAATTATGCACTTCGCGATTTAAAAGCACAAGGTGCCGAACGTGTTATTTTAGATTTACGAGGCAACCCAGGCGGATTGCTTAATGAAGCTATTAAAATTGTGAATCTTTTTGTGCCTAAAGGGCAATTGGTAGTCACTACAAAATCTAAAGTTAAAAAATATAATAAAACATATTACACGCAAAGCGACCCTATTGATACCGAAATTCCATTAGTAGTTTTAATTGATGGCAATAGTGCCTCGGCAAGTGAAATTGTTTCTGGTGCTTTACAAGATTTAGATCGTGCCGTTGTTGTGGGTTCAAGAAGTTTTGGTAAAGGTTTAGTGCAACGCCCAAAACAATTAACTTATGGCACTCAGGTTAAAATTACGATTTCCCGATATTATACACCTTCGGGCAGATGTATTCAATCGTTAGATTACTGGAATAGGAATGAAGCAGGAGAAGCGGTTCGTGTAAAACAAGAAAATTATAACGAATTTAAAACCAAAAACGGACGTAAGGTATTTGATGGCGGTGGTGTTTTTCCAGATGCTATTTTAGGCCCTTATAAAAAGTCAGAAATAGTGAACGCTATTGTAAATAACGATTTGATTTTTAATTATGCAACTAACTATTATTACAATCATAATTTAAGTAATGTAAACAATTTAAAACTGACTGAAACTGATTTTAAAGATTTTAAAGATTATTTAAAAACTAATAATTTTTCTTTTGAAACGGAAACCGAAAAGGCGCTTTATAAAGCTTTTGAAACGGCGCAAAAAGAGGAATTAAATGATAATATTGAAAAAGATTTTAATACATTAATTTCTAATTTAAATAACTCAAAATCTACTGTTATTGATGAAAATAAAGACTATTTATTAGAGCTGTTAACCGAAGAGATTGTGAAGCGTTATGTGTACCGTGAAGGGCTTTATGAGTATTATAAAATACACGATTCTAGAATAAAAAAAGCGACTGAAATACTTGGTGATTCGTCCGTATATTTTGACTATTTAAAGTAATTGTAAGTTTTTCAACCTATTATAACCGTAATTAACCCCAAAAAACGCTTTAAACACACTGTAATTACTTAAAAATAGTATATTTATATACTTATTCTATTACCCCAACTATGAATAAACTAATTTTATCTATATTTTTTCTACTAAATATTGGTGTTATATTTTCTCAGAATGAATTAATTCACGAGGTTTATTTTGATACCGATAAATATGACGTGCCACCAACAGAAGAAAACCGTTTACTGCTTTTTATTTCCAAATTAACAGATGTAGATATTGAATCTATTTCCATTTATGGCTTTTGTGACGATGTAGGTGCTGATACTTACAACTTAAAACTTTCACAACAACGAGCCAATGCTATAAAGTCTGTTTTTTCAAATAATGAAATAAGTGAAGATTTAATTACCAATGTTGATGGTAAAGGTGAAATTTTACTCAAGATTGTAAACGAAAAAAATGTTCTAAAAATAAGAGGTTTAAATAGAAAAGTTGAAATAATAGTAAAACCAAAACCGCCTAAAACAGAAATTGAGAAAAAGGAAGAAGCGGTTATTGAAGAGAAAAAAGAAACTGTAGAAGAGAAACTTAAAGGAGAACTTAAAGTTGGTGATAAAATAATATTTGAAAATATTTTATTCAAAACAGGTTACAGTACGGTTACTCCTGGTTCTAAAAAAGTACTAGAATCTATCTCAAAAATTCTGGTAGAACGCGACGATATTTATTTCACAATACAAGGGCATGTGTGTTGTACTCAATTTAGTAGAGATGCTGTAGACAGAAAAACAAAAAAACGTAACTTATCTGAAGCTCGAGCAGAATATGTTTATGATTATTTTGCAAAAAAAGGCGTAAGCAAAAAACGAATGCGACATTTAGGTTTAAGACGTAAATTTCCGCTTGGTGGCGATCCTCAACTTGATAGACGCGTCGAAATTTTAATAACCTATGTAGGCAATAACTAAATTACCTATTAATAGTATCTAATTGCGCTTTGAAAACCTATTATATAGTCTCTTTTTTACTAATATCATATGTTGGTGTGTCTCAAAACACCTTTGTTCCTGATGATAATTTTGAACAAGCTTTAATTAATTTAGGTTATGATGTTGGCCCTTTAGATGATTTTGTTCCCACTGCAAACATAAGCGGTGTTACAAATTTAGATGTTTCTGCAAATAATATAGCCGATTTAACTGGTGTTGAAGGTTTTACAGCATTATCTATACTTGATTGTTCTGATAACCAACTAACAGCTATAAATGTTAATTTAAACACTAATTTAACGCAGTTATTTATTCAAAAAAATCAAATTTCATCAATAGATGTCTCTGTAAATAGTGGTTTACAGATTTTATGGTGTTTTCAAAACCAATTATCTGCTATTGATGTTACAAATAACCCAAGCTTAATTTCGTTGGTTTGCAATGACAATAATTTAACAAGTATAGATACTTCAAACAATCCTAATTTGAACGTTTTTGTGTGTAATCAAAACCAAATAACGAGTTTAGATGTGTCAAATAACGTTACCTTAAATAGGTTTGAATGTGGAAATAATTTGCTGTCAGATATTGATATAAGTAATAATACAAACCTGTCTTTTTTTTCTTGTGAAGTAAATCAACTCACCGCTTTAGATGTTA